>DATGLO010000695.1:0-10036 GCA_035294105.1 Allostellaceae bacterium | reverse complement strand
GCACGACCTGCACCGTACCACGCAGATGCTCAACGACGCGGTGGAGCGGCTGAGTCGCTATCTCTGGAGCGAATTCGTCGTCAACGCGGTCTACGGCTTTCTCATGGGGTTCGGCACGTTCTTCATCGGCGTGCCGAACGCGGCGCTCTGGGGTGCGATGTTCCTGGTGCTGCGTTTCGTCCCTTATATCGGCACCTGGATCGCTGCCTTCTTCCCCCTTGTCCTCTCGCTGACGATTGCCGCCGGCTGGTCGGCCTTCTTCGAGACCCTGGGGCTTTTCATCACCGTCGAGCTCCTGACCAGCCAGGCCATCGAGCCGATGGTGTTTGCCGGCAGCGCCGGCATGTCGCCGGTCGCGGTGCTGGTCGCGGCGACGTTTTGGACCTGGCTGTGGGGACCGATCGGCCTCGTCCTCTCTACCCCGCTCACCGCCTGCCTCGTCGTGATCGGCCGCTACGCGCCGCCGCTGCGCTTTTTCTCGATCCTCCTCGGCAATGAAGCGCCGCTCGCCGCGGAAGAGAGTTTCTATCAGCGGCTCCTCGCCGGCGATTCCGCCGAAGCAACCGAGCAGCTCGAGACATTCCTCAAGACCGGCTCGCTCACCGCCTTCTGCGATCAGGTCGCGATCCCCGCCCTGCTTCTCGGCCAGGACGACAGCGAGCGCGGCGTGCTGACCCGCGGCAACCGCGCCGAAATCGCGGACACGCTGCGCGACATGATCGACAACGTCGTCGAGGACGAGCACAAGGACAAGGCCGAATCGGAGGCCGGCGTCGAATGCGTCGGCGCGCGTACCGAGCTCGACGATGCCGCGGCGCTGCTGCTGACGCACCTTCTTGCCGAGCGCGGGGTCGCCGCGCGTACCGTGCCGGCGCGCCACTGGCTGACCGAGCCGCGCCCCGCCGCGGTCCCGTCTTCGGAAAGCAAGCCGCCGGCGATCACTTGCGTATCGCATCTCGGCAACGCTTCGGCAACGCGCCTGCGCCTCCTCGCGCGGCGCTTGCGGCGCCGCTCAGCCGCGCGGGCAACGCTCGTTCTCGGCCTTTGGGGCGCGCCGGCGTCGGTAGAGGCCGAGCGCGAACTGCCGGTCGACGAAACCGTCAATTCGCTAACCGAGGCGGTCGAACGAATATGCCGAGTTACGGCAACATCGACGACGCGTTGCACGCCGCAGAGCGCGGCGCAAGCCTGACGCGGCAATTGCTGTCCTTCGCGCGCAAGCAGGAGCTCGCGATGGAGCTCGTCGACGTCAATCGCCTGCTCGCATCGATTTGCGAGATGCTGCCGCGGACGCTCGGCCCGACCGTGCGGATCGAGACCAGCTTCGCCGCCGATGCCGGGCAGATGCTTACCGATCCCAATCACCTCGAGCTCGCCATTCTCAACCTCGCCATCAACGCGCGCGACGCGATGCCGGATGGCGGCACGCTGACCGTCGCGTCCGCGAACGCGCCGGCCGACGCGGCCGCCGCGTCCGAGCAGAGCTGGAACGTCAACGGCTATCTGATGCTCGCGGTCTCGGATACCGGCGGCGGCATGAGCGAAGAGGTCCGCAACCGCGCCTTCGAGCCGTTCTACACGACGAAGGGTGTCGGCAAAGGCAGCGGCCTCGGCCTCAGCATGGTCTATGGCTTCGTCCAGCAATGCAGCGGCAAAATCGAGATCGACAGCGCGATCGGCCGCGGCACCACCGTGCGGCTGTTCCTGCCGCGTGCCGAGCCCGCCGCCGTCGTTCTCGCCGACGCGACGAGCGGGCCCGTCGACGCGGGGCCGCCGGCGCGTCTGCTCGTCGTCGACGACGACGACGCGGTCCGGGCGAGCACCAGCGCGCTGCTGCGCGATTTGGGTCACGAGGTCGTCGAAACGAGCGGCGGCGCCGAGGGCTTGGCGCTGCTCAAGGCGAACGATGCTTTCGATGCCGTCATCACCGACATCGGCATGCAGCAGATGTCCGGTTGCCAATTCGCGAAGGAGATACGGCAGATAGCGCCTGACCTACCGGTGCTTTTCGTGACCGGCTATGCCGATGACCGCGGCGGGGTCGCGCCCGACGAAATCCTGCTGCGGAAGCCGTTCCATCGCCGCGATCTGGCCGTCGCGCTGCGCAGCGTTCTGCAGCCGCGCTAGCCCGCCTCGGCCATCACTTCCTTCACTTTGCCGGCGAGCTGTTTCAGGCTGAATGGCTTGGGCAAAAAGTGAATATCGACGTCGTCGCCGAGACGCTGCCGGAAATTATCCTCGGCATAGCCCGAGATGAAGATGACCTTCAAGGCGCGGTCCGGATAGAGCTCGCGCACCTGCTTGATAAGGGTCGGCCCGTCCATCTTGGGCATCACCACATCGGTGATGACGAGATCGACCTTGCGCGCCGTGTCATGCAGAATCTCGAGCGCGCGCTCGGCATTCTCGGCCTCGATCACCTCGTAGCCTTTGTTCTTCAAGGCGCGCGTCGAAAAGAGCCGCACCGGATCCTCGTCTTCGACCAGCAGCACGGTGCCCGCACCGGTGAGGTCTTTCGGCATCGCGGCCTCGTCGCCCGGGCGCGTGACGGCGGTGCCGGCCGCCTGCTCGCCTTCGTGACGCGGCAGATAGATCGAGAAAGTGGCGCCCTTGCCGAGCTCGCTATCGACCAGGACGACGCCGCCGGTCTGCTTGACGATCCCGTAGACGGTCGAGAGACCGAGCCCGGTTCCGGCGCCGACTTCCTTGGTCGAAAAGAACGGCTCGAAGATCCGCTCGAGATTCTCTTTCGCAATGCCGGTGCCGGTATCGGCGACCGCGATCACCACATATCGGCCCGGCGGGAGGGCCTCGTCGCCGCGCCGAATGGGCGCATCGAGCGCGACATTTTCGGTCTTGATCGTGAGCGTGCCGCCCTTGGGCATAGCGTCGCGCGCATTGACGCAGAGATTGATGATCACCTGCTCGAGCTGGCCTTGATCGACCTTGACGAGGCCGAGGTCGTGGCCATGCACGACGTTAAGCTGGATGTTTTCGCCGATGAGCCGGCGCAGCAGATGCGAAAGATCGGCGAGCGCGTCAGTGATATCGAGCACGCGCGGCTGCAAGGTCTGCTGACGCGAGAAAGCCAGGAGCTGGCGCACGAGATTGGCCGCGCGGTTGGCGTTCTGCTTGATCTGCATGATGTCGGGGAACGAGCGGTCGCCCGGCCCGTGCTGCTGCAGCAAGAGATCGCAGAAGCCGATCATCGCCGTCAGCAGGTTGTTGAAATCATGCGCGACGCCGCCGGCAAGCTGGCCGACCGCCTGCATCTTCTGCGACTGGGTGAATTGCGCTTCGATCTTGGTCTGGTCGGTGGTGTCGATGAAATGGAGGATGAGCCCGCCTTCGGCGTCGCGGCTCATCACCAGAGAGGCGGATTTCGCGCCGTTGAGGCGCAACGCGATCGGTGTCGGCGCCGCATGGCCGTGCAGCGCCGCGGCGAGCCTTTCGCCGATCGCGGCGCGCTCGACCTCGGGCAGGTATTCGACCAGCGTTTTGCCGATGAGGGCCGCGGGCTCGGCGCCCAACAGCGCGCCCAGGCTCGCATTCGCCTCGGCGAATTTTCCGTCGCGGTCCAAAAGCGCGATCCCGACCGGCGCCTCGGCAAAAACGCGCTCGAAGCGCGCGCGCGACTGACGCAACGCCTGCTGCCAGTCTTGCTCGGGCGCGAGATCGCGCACCATCGAATGGGTGCGCAGGCCGGCGCCGGAGCGGACGACGCTTTGCGTGACGAGCGCATGAATGACGCGCCCGCCGCGGCCTTTGAGCACGACCTCGCCACGGCCTTGTTGATTGGGTTGCGCCGCGCCGGCGAAAGGCGCGTGCGGCGCCGCACCCGCGGGCGGCGGCGAAGCGAGGAAGTCGGCGAGCTTCGCGCCCTCTCCGATCAGCTCGGCCGGCGTCGCGCCGAGCCAATCGGCGAAAGCGGCGTTGACGAAAAGAAAATGCCCGGCGCCATCGACCGAATAAAAGCCGATCGGCGCGTGATCGAGGAAATCGGCCAAGGTTGCGCGCTCGTCACGCAGTTCCTGCTCGATCGCGTGACGCTCGCTCACATCCTCGAAGGTCCAGAGACTCAAGCCGTCGCCGGCGGCAAGACGATGCGCCGAGACGCTGAACCAGCCGACCGGTCCCGCCGGATGCGAGATCGCGAGCCGGCCGGCAGCCCGGCCCTTGGCGGCAAGGTCGCGCCGCAACCCCGCGAGATCGCCGATGCTGCCTTCGCCGGCGACGAGTCGCCGCTGCAAGGCATCGAGCGGCGGGCCGACGAGACCGGGAAAAAATCGCGCAAAGGCCGGGTTCGCATAGACCGCCTGACCGCTCGCACGAGCGATCAGATGAGCATCGCTCGCGCTCGCGAGCGCCTGATGCAAGAGATCGAGCTTGCCGATCACGCTGCCATGGACATGACGCCCGACGATCGCGGCGACGCCGCAACCGAGCGCCAAAATCGCGAGAACCACGGCGGCCGGCGCTGCGAGACCGTCCGATACCGATTGCGCGAGAAACAAAACGACGCAAACCACGGCCGCCGCCGCGAGGCCGAGCGTGAGGATGCCGACGGCCGCGACCCAGCGCGGCGCACGCGGCGGCGCGACGACCGGCGGCAGATGCAGCGAGCGTCTTGCGAAGTCCGAATCGAGCAGCGAATCCATTCGACGACTCTAACACAACAAGGATCGTCTTGCGCGGGCTTGTGCCCGCGCATCAGCGCGTTTCGGAACGAAAGCGCGAGTGGCGGCGGCCATGACGCTTCTAGGGACTTCTTTTACGGCTTTATCGCGCCGCTTGGGCTTGGGGCTGCAGCTTGCCCTTGAGGCGGAAGACGTAGGAGATGATTTCCGCCACCGCTTTGTAATGCTCGGGCGGAATCTCGCGATCGATCTCGACCGCGGCGTAGAGCGCGCGGGCGAGCGGCGGATTCTCGACGATCGGCACGTCGTTCTCGGTCGCGATCTCGCGGATTTTCAACGCGACGAGGTCGGCGCCCTTGGCCACGACCTTTGGCGCGCCCGCCTCGCCCATTTCGTATTGCAGCGCGACGGCATAGTGGGTCGGGTTGGTGATGACGACCGAGGCCTTGGGTACCGCCGCCATCATGCGCTTGCGCGCGCGGTTCATGCGGATCGAACGCAGCCGCGCCTTGATAATCGGATCGCCCTCGGACTGCTTGTTCTCTTCCTTGACCTCCTGCTTCGACATGCGCATTGAGCGCATGAAGACGATGCGCTGATAGAAATAATCGAAGAGGGCCATCGCCGTGACCACGGCGAGAACGCCGAAGAGCAGCCGCAGGGTGAGTTTGTAGATCTCGTCCGGCATCGACTCGACCGGCTCGCGCGTCATGCGCGCGAGCTGGTCCATCGCCGGAAAGGCCATCCAGCCCGCAACCACGGCAACGGTCGCGACCTTGGCAAGACTCTTAAAGAATTCGACGCTCGAGCGCAGCGAGAACAGGCGCTTGAATCCACCCAAGGGGGATAAGCGTGACAGATCGAGGCCGAATTTGTCGGTCGCAAAGACCAAGCCGACCTGCAGCACCGTACCGGCCACCGCCGCGATCACCACGACGAGCAGCGGCAGCAGCATGAGGAAGCCGATCTGGCCGAGCGTCGTCTCGACCGCGGCCCAATTGACGCTGGCCGGCGTCAGAAAATGATCGAGGCTGAAAAACGCGCGCAAGGTCGTCGCCATGTTCGCCGCCATCGCCGGCGCGATGAGCATGACGATGCCGGTTCCGGCCATCAGCATGAACCAGGTGTTCACCTCGCGCGACTGCGCCACCTGGCCGCGTTGCTGGGCGCGCTGCAGTTTTCGCGCCGATGGTTCTTCTGTTTGTTGGCCGCTGTCTTGTTCGTCAGCCATGGCGGCTCAGCTCGGAATGATGAGCTGGAATTGCTGGGTGAAGACCTGAAGGAACCAGCCCATACCGGTCGCGGCGACAAGCCCCATCAGCAAGAGCCCGCCCATGATCTGCAACGGCTGGCTCACGAACAGAACCTGGAGCTGGGGAACGAGCCGCGCGATGAGGCCGAGCCCGACAAAGAAAACCATGCCGAGCACGATGAAGGGGGCGGCCATCTCGATCGCCAGGCGAAACGATGCCGCCACGGCATGCGCAATAGTTTGCGACAAATCCTCGACCGGAGGCAGATGGCCGGGCACGAACACCGCATAGCTGTCGACGAGGCCGCGCAGCAACAGGTGATGCATGTTGGTGAGGAAAATCAGCAGCACGCCGAGGATCGCGTAAAACGAGCTCGGTATCGAATCCTGCGTGGCTTCGCTTGGATTGAAAATCTGCGCGTTCGACAGGCCCGTCTGTATCGAGACCACCTGGCCCGCGATGGTCAGCGCCGCGAGAAGAATGCGGGTCAGCGTGCCGATAAAAGCGCCGATGACGATCTCGCCGCCGAGCACCAGCACCAGTTGCGGCACGCTTTGCGGCAAGGGCGGCAGGATCGGCGCGAGGATCGGCAGCAGCAGCCCAGAAAAGATCAGCGCGAAGAGCAGGCGGTAGCGCGCGAGGACATAAACCTCGCCGAAGCCCGGCAGCAGCATCATGGCCGAGCCGATGCGCGCGAAGACCAGCATCGCGGCGAAGGCATTGTCGGGAAGAAACTGCGCGAGATTCATAGCGCCGCCGCCCGCCTGCTAGCCGGAAACGATGCGGCTCATCAGCCCTTGGGTGAAGGATTCGAGCGTCGTCAGCATGAACGGCAGGAACAGGAGCAGCGAGAGGAGAATGACGATCATTTTCGGCACGAAGGTCAGCGTCATTTCCTGGATCTGCGTCAAGGCCTGGAAGAACGAGATCGCGAGGCCGACGGCGAGTGCCAGCAGCATGGCCGGCGCGCCGAGCTTCAAGGCGACGATGATCGCGTCGCGCGCGACGGTGAGGGCGTCTGCGGAATCCATGAATCGCTTTCCGCCTCAGATCGGCATCTTGATAATGTCTTGGTATGCCGAGATCACGCGGTCGCGCACCGCGACCACGGTCTGGAGCGCGACTTGCGCGTCGGTCACGGCCTGGGTGACGGAAGCAAGATCGGCGTTGCCGGCAACCGCCTGCAAGCTCGCGGCCTCGCCCTGCTTTAACGTGTCGAGCGTCGAGGTCGCGGCGTTTTGCAAGAGCTTGCCGAAGCTTTCCGTCCCCGCGGTCGGCGGCGTGTTGCTGGCGATGCGCGCGGCGTTCGTGTAGGCGTTGATCGCATTACCGACGGTGCCGATAGTAGCCATGATCTACTCCTCTATCGCAAGCGTCATTGCGAGAAGCGATAGCGACGAAGCAATCCAGGGATATATCCGGGCGTTGCCTCGGATTGCTTCGCTTTGCTCGCAATGACGATGTTCATTTCACTAGCCGCGCAATAGATCGATCGTGCGGCTGAGCATCGATTTCGCCGCGTCGATGACATTGAGATTGGCGTCGTAGCTGCGCTGCGCCTCGCGCATATCCATCATTTCGGTGATAGTGTTGACGTTCGGCGTTTTGACATAGCCATTCGGGTCGGCAGCGGGATTGCCCGGCTCGTAGATGCGACCGAAGCCGCCATCCACTTGGCTGACGCCCGCGACCTTGACCATGTCGACGCCGGTCGCCTTATCGAGCTCGTCCTCGAAGCTGATAACCTTGCGTTTATAAGGATCGGCGTCCGGCGTCTTCGCCGTCGAATCGGCGTTGGCGATGTTCTCGGCGATGACCTTGAGGCGCTGGCTTTGCGCGCTCATGCCGGCAAAGGCCACGGCGAAAGATTTATCGAGCTCCATCTTTCATCTCCTCGCGAATCAGCTGCCGCCGCCGCCGAGCACGGACTTCACCATGTCCACATTTTGCTTATAGAGCGTCGTCACCAGCGCGTAGTCGGCCGCGTTGGTCGATACCTTCATCATCTGCGATTCGAGCGAAACGCCGTTGCCGTCGATGCTATGATCGTCGGCTTCGGTGACGATAGGCGCTGTCGTGTCCTGGATCGGCGAAATCATGTGTCCCGACTGGGTCGCGGCGAGCTGCAAGGTGCCCTGCGCCTGGCCGAGGACCGAGCCGAAATCAAGCTCCTTGAGATCTTTTGCGACGTAGCCGGGCGTATTCGCATTGGCGACGTTCTCGGCCAGCACGGTCTGTCGCTCCGTCAGCCAAGCCATGCGCTTGGAAAGCGCTTCGAACAGGGGAATGCGGCCGATATCCATGCCGCAATCCTCGACCGTTTACCTTAATAAAGGGTAAAGCGCACCGCGCTCGGCGCCGCAATCGCGGCAAAAATCCCGCCGCCAGCAACACAAAATTAACCATAGCCGCCGCACCATCGGGCCTTCGCAGCTCCCGAGGATTAACCATTGTCCGAACCCCCTTCCGATAACGTCGCCGACGCGATCGTCGCCCGTATTCGCGAGCTCGCCCGCGGCCACAACGCGACTGTTCGCGACGATGTCGGCCTCGCCGAATTACTCACCGATCTGGGGGTCAAGGAGCAGGTGCCGATTGCGGCCTTCGCCGTCGCCGCCGACCTTCTCTTCCATCTCCTCGCCGCCGATCAGCGCCCGCAATCGGAGGTCTCGCCATGATGGCAGAAGCCCTCGCCGATCGGATTGCCGAGCTGCGTCTCGCGCTCAACAGCATCCGGGCCGCGATCGCGGCCGGCGCGACCATCGACCTCCTCGGTTTTGATACCGGCGTCGCGCGCGTCCTCGCGGAAGCGGAGGCGGCGCCGCCCCAGGAGCGCGAGACCCTGCTCGCCGAGCTCGAAAAGCTGCTCGAGGAAATCGACGCTGTCGGCCTCGAGCTGCGCCTTCATCGCGATTCCGAAGCCGCACGCCGCGCCGCCAGCGCTTACACCCGCAGGAATTCGCGATGATGGAAGACATCTATTGGCGCTTTCTCGGCGCCCTCGTTCTCGTCATCGCGCTGATCTTCGCGCTTGCCTGGATCGCCAAGCGACTGGGATTCGGCGGGCGCATCGCCGCCGGCCGAGGCAAGCGTCGCCTTGTCATCCAGGAAGTGCTGTCGCTCGACGGCAAGCGCCGCCTCGTTCTTCTGAAACGCGACGGCGTCGAGCATCTCCTGCTCTTGGGGCTCAACGACGACATCGTCGTCGAGACGGGAATCGCCCCGCCGGCGATCGAAGGCTCGGCCGATCTGCCGGTCTCGTCGGAAAAGAAGGCGTTGAATTTCTCTGCCTTGTTGTCGGGGTTACGCTCATGAAGGCCTGGGTCTATCGCATCGGCTGGACGGCGCCGTTCCTGCTTCTGCTCGCCGCACAGCCGGCCTTCGCGCAAAGCCTGACCCTCGATATGGGCGGCGACGGCGGCTCGTCGACCGGGCACATTGTCCAATTGCTGATGCTGCTGACCGTGCTGAGCCTCGCCCCCGCGATCCTCATCACCGTCACCTCCTTCACGCGCATCGTTGTCGTGCTGTCGTTCCTGCGGAATGCCCTCGGCACGCAATCGACGCCGCCCAACATCGTGATGGTCAGCCTCGCGCTCTTTCTAACGGGGTTCGTGATGGCGCCGACCCTGCAGACCTCTTACGACAACGGCATCGCGCCGCTGATCGCCGACAAGATCACCGAGCAGCAGGCCTTCGATCGCACCGCCGCGCCAATCCACGATTTTATGATGAACCACGTCCGCACCGAGGACCTCGATCTTTTCGCCGGCATGGCCAAGGTCGATACCAAGGCGACCGATGCCAAGGACATTCCGCTGCGCGTCGTCGTGCCTGCTTTCATGATCAGCGAGCTGCGCCGCGCTTTCGAGATCGGCTTCCTTCTGTTCCTGCCCTTTCTCATCATCGACATCGTCGTCGCATCGATCCTGATGTCGATGGGCATGATGATGCTGCCGCCGGTGACGATCTCGCTGCCGTTCAAGCTGATCTTTTTCGTGCTGGTCGACGGCTGGTATCTCGTCGCCGGCAGCCTCGTGCAAAGTTTCGGGGTGGGATAGGCGGCACTCCGTCGAACGGCTAAAGTGGCCTCGTCCACGAACGAGGTCGCCCATGTCGCACACCCTGCGCCTCGCCGCGCGCCGC
>DATGLO010000694.1:0-2403 GCA_035294105.1 Allostellaceae bacterium | reverse complement strand
ATAGTCGTTTTCATGGCCGTCTCGATGGTAGAGATAGTATGGGTACCCATATTGTATTAATTAGCCATCTTCATCTCAAGGCCTTTGCAGAGACTCGTACAAGTGGTTGAAAGCAGCGCCCTCGCCCGCTAGGAATCGCCGATCGGGGAGTGAAGCCGCCGCGCGGATTGCCGGCAAGGGATCGCGGGCGGCCCCGACCAGTCTCTCAAGGAGCAGCATCCCATGAAATTCGTGACCTTCGATGCCAATGGCCAGGAGCGTTTGGGCGCGGTCGACGCCAAGCGCGGCATCCTCGATCTGCAAAAGGCATCGAGCGGCCTGCCGGGCAGCATGATCGCCTTCATCGAGGCCGGCCAGGCGGCGCTCGATGAAGCGAAGAAGGTCGTGAGCGCGGCGCAGGACAAGCCGGGCTGGCTGCCGCTCCAAGGCACCAAGCTTTACGCGCCGATCCCGCATCCGCGGAAGAACATCTTCTGCATCGGCCGCAACTACAAGGCGCATATCGAAGAGGGCGCGCGCGCCCGCAACATCCCGGTGAAGTTCCCGCCGGTGCCCGAAATCTTCTCGAAGCCCTTCACCACCGTCATCGGCCCCGAGGCGAATGTAAAGCGCCACGCGAAGAACACGAACCAGCTCGATTACGAGGTCGAGCTCGCGATCGTCATCGGCAAGGTGACGACCGATATCAGCGCCGCGCAGGCCCTCGATCACATCTTCGGCTACACCGTCTTCAACGACGTCACCGCGCGCGACAAGCAGGCGGCGCATGGCCAATGGTTCAAGGGCAAGAGCTTCGACACGTTCGGGCCGATGGGTCCCTGCATCGTGACGAAGGACGAGTTCGGCGATCCGTCGGGCCATCGCATCACGCTGCGCGTCAACGGCGAGACGCGGCAGGATTCCAACACCTCGGACCTGCTCTTCAACGTGCCGGCGATCGTCGAGGCGGTTTGCGCCAGCCTCACCTTGCATCCCGGCGACGTGATCGCGACCGGCACGCCGTCAGGCGTTGCGCTCGGCATGACGCCGCAGAAATTCCTCAACACTGGCGACGTGATCGAAGCCGAGGTCGAGGGCATCGGCGTGCTGCGCAACAAGGTCGTCGAATAAGACACGCAGCGGCGAGGCCGATACAGCACGTATGAGCGACCCCGCGCCGCGCGGCCAGGGCGATAGCGAGACGCGAAGTAGCGAGCCGGTCCGGGTCATCACCGGACCGGTTCGCCTCTATTTGCTCGCGCGCTTTAGCGCGACCGTCGCTTTCCAGATTCAAGGCGTCGCCGTCGGCTGGTTCGTCTACGCGCTGACGAATTCGCCGCTGCAATTGGGCTTCGTCGGGCTATCGATGTTCCTGCCGACGGTCGGCCTCGCGCTGATCGCCGGACAAGCGATCGATCACTTCCCGCGCCGTGCCGTTCTCCTCGCCGCCTGGTGCACGCAAACCGGCGCCGCCGCGGCGATTGGCGTTTTCGCCCTCTCCGGCTCCCACAACGTTCTCTGGGTCTTCGCGCTCATCGCGTGCTTCGGCGCGGGCCGCGCCTTCGATCAGCCGGCGCAAGCGGCGCTGCTGCCCGGCCTCGTCCCGGTCGCTCTCTTCCCGCGCGTTACGCCGGCCAGCTCGCTCGTCAATCAATGCGCGGTGATCATCGGCCCGGCGCTCGGCGGGCTACTCTTCATCTTCGGTGCGCCGATCGCTTTCTTCGGCGCGGTGACGATCATGCTGGTCGCGATGACCGCGGTATTTCTGCTGCCGCGCCAGCCGGCGCGGCCGGCGCAGCCGCTATCGTGGAAAAGCTTCCTCGGCGGCGTCAGCTTCATCCGCCGCACCGAGACCGTGCTGGGCGCGATCACCATGGATATGTTCGGCGTGTTCTTCGGCGGCGCGACCGCGCTGTTGCCGATTTTCGCCCGCGACATCCTCCATATCGGCCCGCTCGGCCTCGGCTTGTTGCGCTCGACGCCGGCGCTCGGCGCGCTCGTGACCGGCGCCTATATCACGCGTCACCCGCTCGAGCGCAAGGTCGGGCATCGCATGTTCCTGGCGGTGACGGTCTATGGCGCCGCCACGATCGTCTTTGGCCTGTCGCATTGGCTCCCGCTGACCGTCGCGGCGCTGATGGCGATCGGCGCGGCCGATGTCGTGAGCGTCGTCGTGCGCTCGACCTTGGTGCAGACGGCGACGCCCGACGACATTCGCGGCCGCGTCAGCGCGGTCAATTCGCTCTTCGTCGGCACTTCGAACCAGCTCGGCGAATTCGAATCGGGGGTCACCGCCGATTGGTTCGGCGCCGTCGGCTCGGTCGTGCTGGGCGGGATCGCGACTTTGCTCGTCGTCGCGATCTCGACCCAATGCTTCCCCGGCCTTCGGCGCATGGATCGTTTCACCATGGTGGCCGACAAGAA
>DATGLO010000693.1:0-2631 GCA_035294105.1 Allostellaceae bacterium | reverse complement strand
CTGGAAGGCGGTGGTCTGGAAGGGCGACGCGAAGATGCGCACCTTCTTGCCCTTCAAATCCGCTAGCGTCTTGATCGGCGTGCGGCTGATCAGCTCGTCGGGCTCGGCGAAGAACAGACCGACGCCGTGCAGCCCCTTATCGGCGCCGAGGCCGAGCATCAGCTTGCGCACGGAGGCATCGCCGGCGAGACGCTCGCCTTGTTTCTGGTCCTCGACCAGGCCCGGCGCCGCCAGAACCTGGAAGCGCGTATCGAGACCGACCATGAATTCGGGCGGAATCAGCTCGCATTGGATCGAGCCGAACTGTGTCCCTTCGATCTGGCGCGGAATCGAGCCGAGCTGGCTCGCGGGATAGACCTCGGTCTTAATCCGCCCAGCCGAGGCTTTTTGAACGGCCGCGGCGAAGCCATCGATCCACTCATTCGGAATGTCGTGGATCGTCGGCACCGAGATCTTCATCGTGTAGGTCGCGTCGGCCGCTTGAGCGGTGCCGCCGAGCGGCATGAAACACGCGGCTAACGCACTCAAAGCCGCCGCCATGGACGCGCGAAAGATCAAACCCTGCCTGAAGCGCATAGTTCCTCCTTGCCAGTTCGGGCCTCTCGAATCGGGCCTTTGTTACTGCTTGTCTATCACGCGCGGCACGGTGGCGTAAACCGCGAAGGCGCCGCTCCTGCGGATCGCCTTGATTTACCGAAATTGTGCCGCGATGCTCGCCCGGCAAAGCAAGCATCGTGAGGGGAATGACGCCTTTGCCACCGAGCCCGTCCGTCATCGGCTTCGCGCTGCTGCTCGGCCTGTCGCTGTTCTTCGGTCTCGCCTTCGAAGAATTTCACGCCCAGACCGGGCTGCAGCGGCCGGGCGGCATTCGCACCTTCCCGCTCTTGGCGCTCGCCGGCGGGCTGCTTTATCAGCTCGACAGCGCGCGGCTGCTGCCGCTGATCGCCGGCCTTGTCGTGCTCGGCATCTGGCTCGCGCTCGCTTATTGGCAACAGCTTGGCGCCAGCGACCGCGCGCAGCGCAGCGTCGAGCTGGTGGCGCCGGTCTGCGTCGTGCTCGCTTATCTCATCGGCCCGGTGTCTCTCGCGCTGCCGCCTTGGGTCGCGGTCGCGACCACGGTCGCCGCGGTGCTGCTGCTGACGACGCGCCAGCGGCTGCACGATCTGGCACAGCAGGTCGATATGGGCGAGATCGCGACCGCGGCCAAATTCCTCATCCTCACCGGCATCGTCTTGCCGCTCCTCCCCAACGAGCCGGTGACGACCCTCACGGCGATCACGCCCTACAAGGTTTGGCTCGCTCTGCTCGCGGTCTGCACGCTTTCTTACGC
This sequence comes from Allostellaceae bacterium, assembly GCA_035294105.1. Lineage (GTDB taxonomy): Bacteria > Pseudomonadota > Alphaproteobacteria > ATCC43930 > CGMCC-115725 > CAIKMD01. The sequence continues at coordinate 1,301 of DATGLO010000693.1, read as the reverse complement.
GAGCTATCTGCTGCAGCGTTTCTGGGCCGCGGGCGACAGCGCCCTCGCCGTTGCCTTCCTCGGCGGGCTTTATTCCTCGACCGCGACGACGGTGGTGCTGGCGCGCGCCGCCGGCGCCAATCCCGCGACCGGCGCGGCGGCGCAAGCCGGCATGATGCTCGCGACTGCCATGATGTATTTGCGCATCCTCGCGATCATCGCCGTGTTCGATCTGAGCTTGGCGGCGGCTTTGGCGCCGGCGATGCTGGCGCTTTTCGCGCTCGGCGCCGTCGCCGCGGCGCTGCAATTTCGGCTGCTGGCGCGCCGTGCCGCCGCCACGACGGGTACGTCGCCGCGCAATCCGCTGGAGCTGACCGCCGCCGCGATCTTCGCGATCTTGTTCGTCGTGATCTCGATCGCGACGCAGTGGGCGCGCGATCATTTCGGCGCCGCCGGCGTCGACACCCTCGCGGCGGTGGTCGGCTTCACCGATATCGATCCCTTCGTCTTGAGCATCGCGCAAGGCGGGACGGGCGCGATGCCGGCCAGCGCGGCATCCACCGCGGTGTTGATCGCGATCGCGTCCAACAACGTGTTGAAGGCGGCCTATGCCGTCGCCTTCGCGGGCAGGCGCGAGAGCGTCAACGCGGCGACCGTGCTCGGCACGCTTGCCGCCGCCGGCATCGCCGCCGCGCTGCTGATGTAAGTCGCGGGTCAGGCGCTCGCGATAAACTCGCGCATCGAGCTCGCTTCGCCTTCGACCTCGTCGATGCGGTGCTTCACGACGTCGCCGATCGAGACGATGCCGGCAAGCGTGCCGCGATCGACCACCGGCAGGTGCCGGATGCGCCGCTCGGTCATCAGCGCCGCAAGATCGGCGATCGCGTCGTCGCGGCGGCAGGTGATGACCTCGCGGCTCATGAGATCGCGGACGGTAAGGTCGAGCGCCGCGGCACCGTGGTCGGCGAGCGCGATGACGATGTCGCGCTCGGATAAGATGCCCTCGACCGCGGCGCCGTCGCGGCTGACCACCAATGCGCCGATCGCGTGCCGGCGCAGCATCGCCACCGCGGTGGCGATGCGCGCTTCGGACGCGATGGTGGTGACCTTTCTTCCCTTGTTGCGCAGTATCGATTCGACGTGCATGGCCGTCTTCCTTTCTCCCGCGCGGCCCAGCGCTTGGAAGAAGGGGCTGCGATGGCGTGAGCCCCGCGCCGTCCCAGCGGGCTCTTCTAAGATAAGCCGAACCTCAACCGTTCCAAGCCAGCCGGTGTGCGGCGCACAAAACTGGGCTAAGCTGTGTCGATCCGCTCAAGGAGGCC
>DATGLO010000692.1:0-4417 GCA_035294105.1 Allostellaceae bacterium | reverse complement strand
AGATGCGACAGCATCGCCTCCATCTCGGCGAAGCGGCGCTCGCGCTCGCGCCGCTCGGTAGCGATGGCGCGCGCCAACTGCGCATAAAGCACGGTCGTCTCGGACAAGAGGCCGATAAGAACGATGCTGGCTGCGATGATGCCGTAGAGCCGCCCGAGATAGAAGCCAACGCTGAAGCGCGACGGCGCCAGCACGACGCTGAGCGCGATCTCGCACAGCCAGACGAACAGCACGACGGCGAGCCAGAGATCGATGACCGATTGGCGTCGCCTTGTCCACAGCGTGGCGAGCGCGACGGCGGTCAACAGCCAGACCGAGCCGGTCAGATAGGGAAAACGCGAGGCGCGCTCCGTCGCATTGTCCATGACACGCGGCAAGAGCGGCTCGCCCGCGGTCGCGATCCAGGTGAGGACGGCGACGAGCGCCAAGGCACCGAGGGCACAAGCGGCGATCTCGCGATGCGTCTTGCCGCTGGCCACGCGCATGTTGCGATCGGCTGGATGCTCCAAGGCATAGGCGATGAGCGCGACCGGAAAGCCCACATGCCAGAACACATAGATCCAGGCGGCGCTGCCGACGCCGGCGCCGAGCAGGCCCGTCGGCGCGAAGAGGCCGGGAAAGACCAGCATATGCGGCACGACGATCAGCGCGGTGAAGAGATAAGCCGTCGCGAGCAGCAGCAAGCTGCGATAGCGCAGGATCGTGAATTGCGCGTAGAGCAGCGCCGCGGTGATCAGGTCCTCGACGAAGAGCGCGGTTTCATAGCTGGGGATGAATGCAGCGCTGCGACCGAGCGGCCGGCTGGCGAAAGGCGCGCTGACGACGAACGCGATCAGCAATACCGCGACCATGCAAAGGGCAATGACCCGCTGGTGCGGTCCTGCGCGCATCGTCGATAGAAAAATTTGCGGCTGGCTACTTTCCGCCAAGACGCCCTACTGCCGGCAACAGGTCCTACTCCGCAAAAACTTAAAGCGCTAACCCGCGCGCTGGCAAGGTCGCCGGTGCGGCGCGAGTCGCGGCAGGGCTAGCGAGGCGGATCCGCGACCGGCTGGATTGCCGCTTGCTGCGGCGTTCCGGCGGGCGGCGCAAGCGTCGTCGTCTCGATCGCGTCCGAATCGGGGATCGGCGGGATCATCGCGCCCTGAGGCGCGGCGCTCGGAGGCCGCCCGGGTGCGGCGCTTGCCTGAAGCTCGTCGGGCCCCGGCGTCACCGGTGTCGGAATGCCGGTCGCGGCCATGCCCGCGGCACGTACCTTGTCCCAATCGACGAGGTCCGCGCGATCGCCTGCGGCTTTGGCGACAACCTGCATCAAGCGGGGCGGCGCCGCTTGTGTCACCGGCTGCTGGAAGTCGTATTGATCGGCCTGATCCTTCGACGGATGCACCTCGACATAAAGCCGGCCGTCGATCCAGCCGGCTTCGATCGGCTGGCTGATCGAGCGCACTGGCGTACCGACCGGCACTTCGTGGAACAGCCGCTCGATGTCCTCGGGATAGAGATGGAGACAGCCGTGGCTGACATTGCGGCCGACGCTGTCGGGCTTGTTGGTGCCGTGGATCAGGTAATTGGTCCAGCCGAGACGCAGCGCGTAAGCGCCCAGCGGATCGTCGGGCCCGGGTGGAATCTCGAGCGGCAAGTCGGGCCGCTCGGCGCGGATCGAGGGCGGCGGAATCCACACCGGCCCGTCTTCCTTGCGCACGACATGAGTGATGCCGAGCGGCGTCGCGCCCGCTCGCACGCCTACGCCGGCAGGATAGGTCTCGACCGTCTTGCCGCCGGGCGGGAAGTAATAGATACGCCGCTCAGCCAAATTGATGACGATGCCGGTGCGCGGCGCGTCGGGAAGGATGAAAAGATTCGGCACCGTGATCTTGCGCCCGGCGCCGGGTAACCACGGATCGATCCCCTGATTGGCCGCCATGAAGTCGACATAGCCGTCGTCGAAGCGCCGCGCGAGGTCGAGCATGTTCTCTTTGCCCTGGACCTCGTAAGTGTCGACCGAGCCCACCGCGACCTGTCCTTTCTCGAGCGGAAATTCTTCGGCGGATGCTTGGACGGCGGGCAGCGCGGTCAGGAGGGCAAAAACGGAAACCGGCAACGCAAAGGTGATTCTAAACATGATAGGGCCCATCCCCCCGTCTTCGCGGATCGGGCGAAGCTCTAAGCGCGGCTGTTCCTTGGCGACCAGAGACGGAAAAGCTGGATTCGCTCCGCCGCGACGAAGCGAGTCCAGCTCTCAGGATAACGATTACTTCTGCAGGTTGCGCTGATACATCTGGTCGGCTTCTTGCTTGGCCTGGTTGGCGGTCGCTTGAGCCTGCTGCGCTGTCTGCAGCGCCTGCTGCGCTGTCTGCAGCGCCTGCTGGTCTTGGCTGCTAGAGGCAGCGCTGGACTGCGGCGGACTGCTCGAGCACGCCGCGAGGGCGAGAGGAGCGAGGATAGCCGACAGATAAACCTTACGAACCATTGCGAACCTCCATTCCGGAATTGAGGGACCTTCTGAAAAATTCACAACGCCGTTAGCCGCGCTGCGACATAGCGACGCCGTCTCGCTACGTAGCGACGCCGTCTCGCTATATAGCGACGCCGTCTAGCTATCAAGTGACGGAACCTTTGCCGGTTCCCCCGGGCGGCTAAAAAAAATGCGGCAACCGGCCGCGCTCGAATCGTGGCAATTTGTTGGCAATGCCGCGGCGACGGTGGCATAGTTCTTTTACTTTCCTGCCCCTGCCGCTCGTTTTTGTCGCGCCATCGGAATTGATCGGGTCGTCGCGCTTCTTTTTAGGTCGGGGGTCAGCACGGCGGGTATGCATCTCCACAAGACCGGACGCCGTGTCCGCGCGCGCCGCTATGGGGGTTTTGCCGCCGCGATCGCGGTCATCATGACGGCGATCGCGCCCGCCGACGCGCATCGCGTGGCAATGCCCGTTGCCTTTCATCCGCCGCTCAAGATCGACCGCATCTTGGTGCTGAAGTCGAAACGCGTGCTGGAGCTGCTGCACGGCGGCAAGGTGGTGAAGGCTTTTCCGATCGCCCTTGGCGAGCATCCGGTGGGCGCGAAGCGCTTCGAGGGCGACGGCAAGACGCCCGAGGGTCTCTATTACATCGACGGCCGGCTGCCGAATTCGCGCTATCACCTGGCGCTGCACATTTCCTATCCCAACCCGGCCGACACGGCGCAAGCGGTGGCGCTCGGCCGCGATCCCGGCGGGAATATCCTCATCCACGGCCTGCCGAACTGGTATCGCGGCCCGCTCGATCCGGTGCGGTTCTACAAGGATTGGACCGACGGCTGCGTCTCGGTCGGCGATCGCGCGATCGAAGAGATCTACGCCGCTGTCGATGTCGGCACCCCGGTCGAGATCAAGCCGTAGAAGCTGACGGCTTCTACGCGCTGTTGCTCGGCCGCTGTGCTTCGATCGCGTCGCGGATCGCGCGGCTGAGATTGGCGAGCCGATAGGGCTTGCGCAGGATTGGAAAGCCTTTGGCCTGGGCTGCCGCCTTGGCATAGCCGGTCGTCAGCAGCACCGGGATGTGCGGATATTCGACGCGGATGCGGCGGGCGAGGGCGAGCCCGTCCATTTCGCCGGGCATCACCACGTCGCTGAAGACGAGATCGACAGTGTGTCCTTCGGCGAGGAGATCGAGCGCGGCCGCGGCGTTGTCGACCGCATCGACACGGTAGCCGAGCTGCTGCAACAGCATGCCCGCGACCGCTTTCACGTCGGCATTGTCTTCGACAAGCAGTATCGATTCGCTGCCGGCGGTGGTTTCTTCCGGATTTCCGCTTTCGAGCGGCGGTTCGCTTGCCTCGGCGGTGCTGCGCGGAAGGAAGATCGTCACGATCGTGCCGGCGCCGGGCGCGCTCGCGATCGCGGTCGTGCCGCCGAGCTGGCGCGTGAACCCGTAGACCTGCGACAGCCCGAGGCCGGTGCCTTTATCGACCTGCTTCGTCGTGAAGAACGGCTCGAACACCCGCGACAGCACATCGCTCGGAATGCCGCTGCCGGTATCGGCAATCTTCAGCGCGACGAAATCGCCTTGCAGCTGTTCGGCGGTCTCGTCGCCGACGAGATGCATGTTCGCGGCGGTTATCTCGATCGTGCCGCCCTGAGGCATGGCGTCGCGCGCATTGACGACGATGTTGACGAGCGCGAGCTCGAGCTCGGGCACGTCGACCGCGATCGGCCAGATCGACGGCGCGATGTTGATGAGGAGTTCGATATCGCCGCGTGCCGAGCTCGCGAGCACGTCGCGGAATGCTTCGATGCGCTCGTTGAGGCGGATGACTACGGGGCTCAGTGCCGAGCGCCGCGAGAAAGCGAGGAGCTGGCGCGTCAGCCTTTCGCCGCGCCGCGCGGCTAGCTCGATTGCCTCGATGGCGCGGCGGTTGCGCTCGTCTTTCAGCCGCGCT
>DATGLO010000691.1:0-11683 GCA_035294105.1 Allostellaceae bacterium | reverse complement strand
GAAAACCTGCAGGTCTATCGCTTCCGCCTCGGCGCGTCTCTGCCGACGCTCTCGCTCGCTTCCGATCTGAAACGCTAAGCGATGAAGCTGCCGGAGCCCGGCGACGTGCGCGCGGCGGCCTTGCGATTGCGAGGTAAAGCCGTCGTTACGCCCCTGCTCTCTTCGCCGCAGATCGATGCGCAACTCGGCGCCCGGCTTTTACTCAAAGCCGAATGTTTGCAGCGTACCGGCTCGTTCAAGTTCCGCGGCGCCTATAACGCCTTGGCGCAGCTCGATGCGGTCAAGCGCGGCGCGGGCGTCGTCGCCTATTCGTCGGGCAATCACGCGCAAGGCGTTGCCGCCGCAGCGCAGCTCCTCGGCATGCCGGCGACCATCGTCATGCCGTCGGACGCGCCAGCCATCAAGCTCGCCAACACGCGCTTCTATGGGGCGGAAATCGTCCCGTATGACCGTTATCGCGAGAGCCGCGAGGAAATCGCGCAGCGCATCGCGACGGAGCGCGGTGCCGAGCTCCTGCCGCCCTATGACGACGCCCGCATCATCGCCGGTCAGGGAACAATCGGCATCGAGATCGCCGAAGAGACCCGAACCGCCGGACTGACGCTCGACCTGCTGATCGCCCCTTGCAGCGGCGGCGGCCTCGTCACGGGTTGCGCCCTCGGTCTCGCGTCATCCCAATGCGATGCCGCCGTCTATGCCGCGGAGCCTGCCGGCCTCGACGACATGCGGCGCTCGCTCGCGGCCGGCACGCGCGTCGTCAACGATCCGGCCGCGCGTTCCATCTGCGATGCATTGCTCGCGCCGACACCCGGCGAGATCACCTTCGCGCTCGCGCGGCGTCTGCTCGCGGGCAGCGTCGCAGTGACCGACGACGAGGTGCGCCGCGCCATGGCGACCGCCTTTGCCGCTTATAAGCTGGTGCTCGAGCCGGGCGGCGCGGCTGCCCTGGCGGCCGTGCTGTCGGGAAAGCTGGATGTCAAAGGCAAGACCGTCGCGATCGTCGCGTCGGGAGGAAACGTCGATCCGGCGATATTCGCGAGCGCGCTCGGCTAGCGGCTTCCTAGCGGCTTATTCACCGGCCGGCGCGGAAATAACCGCGTCGCCGGGCTCGGACGTGCGCAAGGATTTGATCGCCGGCAAAAGCTGCTTGCCCTCGCCGTCGGAGAGATTCTCGCGTTCCACGCGGCGGCTATATCCTTCGAATACCGCGCCCGGCTCGATGCGCATCGAGCAATAGACGACATCCGCTCTGACCTGTGCAGCCCGGCCCAAGATCACATTCACCGCGACCAGCCTTCCCTGCAGTGCGCCGTTGATGATCGCGGTATTGGCCTCGACCGAGCCGTTGATCGATCCGCTCTCGCCGACCGTCACCTTGTCAGCCACGAGATTGCCGATCAACGTGCCGCCGATGTGCACTTCGCCCGGGCAGCTGATGTCGCCATCGATGCGGAAACCTTCGCTGAGGATCGACGGTGCGCTGCGACGCCCGGCGCCCTGGACACTACTGCTGGCCGCTGACTTGAACCACATTCTTGCCTGCCTGCAGGAACTTGGTGGGATCAACCACCACGCCATCGACGTGAACCTCGTAATGGAGATGCGGCCCGGTACTGCGGCCGGTGCTGCCGAGTTCGCCGATTGGCGTATGTAAGCCCACCTTCTGTCCTTTCGCCACCAGGATGCGATGAAGATGCGCGTAGCGCGTTACGATACCATGACCGTGATCGATCTCAACAACCCGGCCGTAATCGGCCATGGTTCCCGTGAAGATCACGGTGCCTGCGCCCGTGCTGTAGACCGTGGTTTCGTAGGGCGCGTCGAGATCGATGCCGGGATGGAAACCGGTCCGATGATTGATGGGGTCGACGCGCGCACCGAAAGGACTACCGACGGCGTAGTGATTGAGCGGCGACGCGAGCGGCAAGGTCTTGCTGAGCCGCTGCAAATCTTCGAGGCGATGCTGATCGAGCGTCGCCGCGTGGGGATCGTTGAGAGCGATGTAGGGACCGCCTTCGGCGGGCGCATCGTGGCTTTGCAGCAAGCGGTTGATATCGAGACCCGTCGAAGCGAGAAGCTGCTCGATCTCGGAAACCGCTCCGCTCGAGGTATTTTCCGCATGCGGCGTGCCGGCGGCAGCAGCGGGAGCCGACGGCTTGCGCTCGGGCGGTTGCGCTGCCTCGGGCGCCACGGGCGGCACCAACGGCGCAGCGGCCGGCGCCGTGCGCTGAGGATCCGCGGCTACTTGCTGCTTCTGCTGCGCATCGAGCTGATCGGCGCGCGCTTGCACCGCTTGCAAATCCATCTGCAATTGCTGCACGCGGTTCTGCAGCGTCGTGCGCTCGACTTCGGATTGCTGCAGCTCCGAGCGGGCATTTTCGAGATTACGGCTGAGCTGCTCGGCATTTCCGTTCTTGCTATTGAGCGCCTGTTCATCGGCTTTGAGGCGCCGCTCGGCTTCTTCGCGCGCCTCTTGCGCGGATTTCAAGCGCGCGTTCGCGTCGGAGAGCTGTGACTGAAGCTGATTGTTCTGCTGTACGAGGGCGGAAAGCTGCGATTCGGCTTGCTGGTAATTGGCGTTCGTCTGGTCGTATTTCTGGCTGACGATCGCCAGCTGCTGTTTGATCGCGGCGACCTCGCTCTGCATCTCGCTCAAAGCCGCACCGTCGCTATTGGTCGCGTCAGCGGCGGGAGCGGGCGTCGGTTGCGCTGCCGCGCTTTCCACGGCCGGCGGCGGCGCGGCCGGCGTTGCATCGGCGCCGCGCACATCGAGCGACTCGCGCAAATGCATGAAGCCGACACCGAGATACGCTACTGCGGCCACCGTGGCGAGCGACGCCGCGAGCAGCATTGCCTGCAGCCAACCCGGCAACGCGATGTGGCGTACACCCGCTGAGCTCTGCAGAAGCAAGCGGCGTTCGGGAAAAATCTGTTCCCCAAGGATTTGCGAAACTCTGGCCAACCAGCCCCCCGCTACCGTTCCTGAAAATAGTGCGTCCGCAACACGCACCGCAACCCGATCGCGGCCCTTTAAGGGCTCTCGATGAACGGTCGGCTTGGAAGGCCTCAGCCGGTTTGCATTTAGCGTTCGCAACGCGGCCGGCGCGACCCTCTCCCATCGCGCTCGTTCACCATGTTTTGACCCTACCGGGTCGATGCTGACATGGCAAGCTGATTCGACGTGCGATCACAAGGGGATGGTATATGCCGCGACTCGCTAGGAGGTTGCTTTAAGGCGACTCCGCAACGGGTTCGGCGTATAAAACCACCAGCCGGTTTCGTTGATCGCGTAGTAAGGGCGATACTGCGTTGCGGTGGCAAGGGGTGCAACGGAATCGTTAACGCTGTCAAGCAGCCAAGCTGTGCCGTCAACATTGACGACAAGCACGGCATGGTCGACCTCCCGCGCGACGTCGCGCACGACCAGGATGCGCAGATCGTCGTCCGCAAACCCGAGGGCCCGCAGAATCATGAACTTCGCAATCGCATAGTCCTCGCATTGGCCGTTTCGCGCCATGAATTCGAACGGTGTTTCCCAATAATCCGGCCGGCCCCAGTTATCGGTTGCCGCTACGTAAGGATGCCGGTTGATCGCGCGATTGAGCGCGTCGAGCATCGCCCGCCGATCCAGCGAGCGCAGCCGGGTCGTCAGGCGTGCCCATTCGCGCGGCACGCAATCGGCCGCGGCGTCGCCTCGCGCGACGCAATCCCGAGCAGCCGCAACTTCGTCCGACCAGCGGCGCAGCATGTCGGTCCATTTTGGAAATTGCGCGATGCCTTCGATCCGCTCGACTCGCGGCCGATCGGACAGGTCGGAGGGCGGCGCGATTTTCGACAGCGCGATCGCTGCCGATCCTCGACTCGGCGCCGTCGCGCCGGGCGCAAAGGCGAGCGCCAAAGCAGCGAGACCGAATATTAACCGCAACACGCCGCACCCTCTTCGGTAACCCCGCTATCCCGGGGCTCGACGCCGAGAGGGACGGGAGGTTTTGCGTCGCCGGGTTGCCCCGGTTTTGCCGTTTCGCGAGGCGCGTCCGCTGTCGGAACCCGCCTTCCCGAAGACGCTAGCGGCGAGCGGTGAAGCAGCGCTTAAAGCGAAAAAGCGCGATAAAAGCCGTCGGTGCTACCAGTGGCTGCACTGACGCAATACGGCGGCATAGCTTTCGGCGGAATCAAGGCGTGTATTGCCGTCGCGCGCGCGGCCGTTGATGGCATCGAAGACCGGTTTGAGCGCGTCGGTGATCGGCACGAGGAACGCCGCGCGAGCCGCTTCGCGGTCGCGCACATGCGCATTGAGGGGCAGCGGGGTTTCCGCGAGCGTCCGCTCAATGGTCGGCAGGTAGTACCGCGCCGCTTCGCGGAAGACGTCGACATGTTGGCTTTCATGAGCGAGCACGACGCTGCGCTGGCACGAGCCTTCAGCAAAGCGGCGATCGACGATGACGTCGAGCTGCTTCAAGCCGATCTCGACATGGGCAGCGCGCAGCTGCGCGCAATAGCCGCTGCCGTCGCGATAGCTGCCGGTATCGATCGTAACCTCGAGATCGTAACGCCCGATCGTGAGGCCGTAGGGTATCTCGCTCTTCAAACCCGCCATGCCGTTCTCGCCGGCGATTTTCGCAGGCGACGCGCTGTCGAGATCGTAGCGATAATTGACCGGCGGATCCTTTAACGCGACCGTGAAGTACGGCGCGCCGACGCTCGCGGTGCACGCCGCCGAAGCGATTGCCGGCGCGAAGATCATCGCCCCGGCGAGCCACGCGAAAAGACGCGCGACCATCGCTAAGCCCTCACCCATAGGCCGCAGAGTCGGCGGCCGCGCGCGCCCAACAGCGGAACAAGGGTGACCTCGGCCGCAAGCACGCGCCCGGGCATGATGCCGACGATACGCGTTTGTTCCTCCCGCGCCGGCCTCGTCCAAAGGTCGTCGAAGGTGCTCGCTCCTTGAAAGCGGAAATGACGGGCGAGCTTTTGCCGCAATACGAGCGCGCGCTTGATCCCGCTCCAATGCAGGAACGCGTCGTTTACCGCGAGTACGATTTGCTCGGCATCGAGCACCAGCCCCGGCGCGGGTGCGTTCTCGATCAACGCCGCGATGCTCGCCGCATCGAGAGCGACGGAGCGCGCCGCGGCCGAGCGCTCGATCTCGCCGAGGCAGAACGTGCGCACCGCCGAGGAAAGGTTTACGGTCGCGGACCGCCGCGCGGCCACCTCGGCCACGAGGCGATTGAGACGCAGCTTGCGGCGCGTCGCAATCGCCTCGAGCGCCGACCAGAACTCCGGCTCGAGCCGCAACGAGTAGCGCTTGCCGTCGAGCTGCAGGATGCGCTGCTCCCAGCCGCTCGGGATATCGCGGGGCGCATCGGCCGCCGGGGATGCTGCGCTCGATGTATCGGTTAGAGTATCGCCTTCGCTCGCCATCGCGATCCGCGCGCACGGTTAACGCTTTGCTTCGCGCGCGCCGCGGTCCGGCGCACGCTCACAGCCGAGTGATGGCGCGAAAGCTTTAAATTCGGCTAAAAATCGGCGAGGAAGGGCAAATGCGGCGCCATGAGAATCCCGGCGATAGCGATCGGGATGCCGTAGGGAATAGGCATGCGCGAATGAAGAAAGGCAGGCGCGCGCCGCAGCACGGCGAGGATCGAGGCCTGCACCAGCGGTTGGCGCAATCCGAGGACGATCAGTGCGAAGGCGCCGCCGATGATGGCGACGAGGAAGAGCAGCGGCAGCACCATCGGCAAGCCGCTCCACAAGGCCATCGCCGCGAGCAGCTTAACGTCGCCGCCGCCGAGGAGCCGGCATGCAAAGAGCACCGCCGCGCCGGCAAATACGACCGCGCCGGCTTCGATATGTGAGAGCCAATCGATGCCGTGCCCCGCGGCGCCATGCGCAGCGATCAGAGCCGCGATTGGGAAAGCGAGCGCCAGCATGCCCGTCAGCCAGTTCGGGATGCGCAGGCTTACGAGATCGCTGAGCGCGGCAAGAACCAGCGCGAAGATATAAATCGCGAGCACGGCTTCAGCCGCAAAGCTCGTCGGCCAGGCATTCCAAAACGTCATGCGCCGAGTGTGGCGGCGCGAGCTTAGCGAAGCGTTAATACCTAGCGCTCGCGCAGCGCTTCGTCCTTCGCCTTGAGCAACGGCTTCAACAGATAATCGAGCACCGATTTCTGCCCCGTGAGAATCTCGACCGTCGCCGTCATGCCGGGAATGATGGGCAGGGGCTTGTCCGCCGTACCGAGCGAGCTCTTCTCCGTACGCAGGGTCACGCGGAAGAACGTCCCGCCATTCGGCCCGTCGTCTTTGATCGTGTCCGCCGAAATGTCCTCGACCTTGGCCTTGAGCCCGCCATAGATCGAGTAGTCGTAGGCCGTGATCTTGACCGTCGCCGGCTGACCCGGATGAAGGAAAGCGACGTCCGCCGGGCGGATTTTCGCCTCGATCAGCAGCGTATCCTCGAGCGGCACGATATCGACCAGGTCTTCGCCCGGCTTGATCACCTCGCCGATCGTCGTGACCTTGACGTCCTTGATCGTGCCGCGCACCGGCGAGCGCACCTCGGTGCGGGTGACGCGATCGTGCTGAGCGTAAATCTGTTGCGACAGCGCCGCGAGCTCGGCGGTGTGCTTGTTGAGCTCGGCCTGCACATCGGAATGGAACGTCGCCGTCTTTTCCTGGATGCGCTTTTGCGCTTCGTCGCGAGCCGCTTCGGCCTGGGGGATCGCGACTTTCGCGTCGTCGAGCTGGCCTTGGAGATCGCTGACTTCGCGCTCGAGCTTGACAAGATCGAGCTTCGAGGCGGCGCCGCTTTTGACCAGCGGCTCGGTGATATCCTGTTCCTGCTTGGCGAGGTCGAGCGAGCGCGACAGGCTTTGGGCCTTTGCTTGCAGCCCGGCGATGTCCTGTTGCTTCTGGGTCAATTGATCGCTGAGCACGCCGAGATCGGATTTGAACGTGTTCATCTGGGTGTCGTAAAGCGCCTGCTCCCGGCGCGCCACCTCGGGCGCCTCTTTCAGCACCTCTGGCGGGAATTGCGGCGTCTTGTCGAGGCTCTCGGCGGTCAATCGCGCGATCATCGCCTCGAGGGTGAGGTATTGCGTACGGCTGTCCTGATATTGCGATTCGGCGCTCGTATTGGCGATGCGCAAGAGGAGATCGCCCTTCTGCACGATCTGGCCGTCGCGAACGAGCAGCTCGGACAGGATGCCGCCTTCGAGATTTTGCACGACCTGAATCTTGCTCGAGGGCACGACGCGCGCGTCGCCGCGCGTGACCTCGTCGAGCGTCGCGAAATGGGCCCAGACGAGAAAGACGAGGCAGAAAGCGCAGACGCCGAGCGTCAGGAGATGGGCGAAACGCGCGGTACGCGCGCGCATCGCATAGTCGTAGTCGGGAAGAAAATCGGTATCGACCCTGTGGCTCATCGCGCCCCTGCCCGCGCTGCGATGCGCAACTCGCCTTGATTGAGCGCGTGCAGCACGCGCTCGCGCTGGCCGTCGGCGACAATGCGCCCGTGATCCATCACGATGATGCGATCGACCAGCTCGAGCATCGACGGGCGATGCGTGACGAGCAATAAAGTCTTCGCCGGCAGAATTTCGCGCAGCCGTTGCTTGAGGCAGGCTTCGGCGGCCGTATCCATGGCGCCGCTCGGCTCGTCCATGACCAGGATCGACGGATCCGTGAGCAGCGCGCGGGCGATGGTCACGGCTTCGCGCTGGCCGCCCGAGAGATGCTTGCCGTTCTCGCCGACCTGCATGTCGTAGCCTTCGGGATGGCGCTTGATGAAATCGTCGACGCCTGCGATCGCCGCCGCGCGCAGGATCGCGCCGTGCGACACGTTCGGCGAAGAGAGCGCGATATTGTCGCGCACCGAGCCGAAGAACAGGAATGCCTCTTGCGGCACATAGCCGATATTGCGACGCAGGTCGGCCGGATCGATCTGCCGCAGATCGGTGCCGTCGACGGTGATCGCCCCCGCGTTCGGCGCGTAAAGGCCCGTCAGCAGCCGTGCGAGCGTGCTCTTGCCCGAGCCGATGCGGCCGATAATGCCGACCTTCTCGCCGGGCTCGATATGAAAGCTGACGCCGGCGAGCGCCGCTTGGCTTTGGCCGGGATACGCGAAAGTGACATCGCGGAACTCGATTTCGCCCTGCATCTGCGGCCGATGGAGAAATGCCCTGCCTTCCGGACGTTCGAGCGGCGTCTTCATCACCTTGTCGAGCGAGCGCAATGAGATGAAGGAGGAATGGAGCCGCACGAGCAGCGAGGCGAGCTGCGCCAGCGGCGCCATCGCGCGCGCCGACAAGAGCGACGCCGCGACAAGGCCGCCGGTGGTGAGATTGCCCGCCGCGATCTCGTAAACGCCGACGATGACAACGAGCACGCTGACGAGGTTTTGCGTCAGCGTCGCGATGTTGACGCCGATCGTCGAGATGAAGCGGGCACGCATAGCCGTGCGCGCGGTCTTGCCGATGAACCGTTCCCAGAGACGTTGCGCACGGCCTTCGGAGCCGGTGATCTTGATCGTGTCGAGACCCTCGATCGATTCGACCAGGATTGCGTGCTTCTGGAAGGTCTCGCGCTGCGTCTGGCCCATCACTTCGCGCAGCGCAAACTGCAGCGCGAAACCGACCGCGAGAAGGATCGGCACGGCGAGCAGCGGCACGAGCGCGACCGGCCCCGCGATCAGCGCGATGATGAGAATGAACAGCAATGCAAAGGGCAGATCGGCGAGCGAGAGCAACGTCGCCGAGGTAAAGAATTCGCGCAGGGATTCGTATTCGCGCAGATTGGCCGCGAGCGCACCCGCCGAAGCCGGGCGCGCCTCGTAGCGCATGCCCATGACATGCTCGAAAAGCTTGCTCGCGAGAACGACATCGGCGTTCTTGCCGGCGGTGTCGACAAAATAGCTGCGTGCCGTTCGCAGGACGAAGTCGAAGAGGAACGCGACGAAAACGCCGCTCGCCAGCACCCACAACGTCGCCATGGCGTTGTTCGGCACGACGCGGTCGTAGACGTTCATCACGAAAAGCGGGCTCGCCAGCGCCACCAGATTGACGACGAAGGAAGCGACGATGGCATGCGCATAGACATGCCAGAACGACGCGAGCGTGCCCCAGAACCACGAGCGCTTCGGCGTCGGCGCGTCGACGACGTCTTCGACGCGGCGGTCGAAACGGTACTCGGCTTTGGCATAGAGAGCGTAGCCGGCGTAGTAGCCGCGGAACTCGTCGACCGGCAAGCGAATGGGCTCGCTCCCGGGCTGCGGCAACAGCATCTCGATTTCGCCGCCCTCGATCGCCGTGACGACGCAGGCGCTGTTCTCGCTCAGGAGGAGAAGGCAGGGCAGATTCAGCGGCGAGATCTCATCGAGCGGCAGCTTGTGCCAGCGCGCGGAAAGACCGGCGCGCGCCGCCGCCCGCAACACCAGCTCGGGCGACAACTCCTCGCCGGTCGTCGGCAGGCCCGCCGCCAGCGCGCGCGCCGAGATCGGCCGCTCGAGAAGGCCGGCAAGGATCGAGAGCGCCGTCAGGACCGGATTGTCGACTGCCTCGGGAGCCGCCTCGCTCGTCGCTTCGATCGCTGGAAGCTCGCTAATCATCCCTCACCTCCCGCGCTCGTCCGCGCGGCCCGGCTCAATGTGCCGAGATCGATTCGATCAGCCTTCGGGCCGCGGCGCGATACCGGGAGCATGGTTGGGATCGGCCGCCGCGGGCGGCTGCACGTTGAGCGAGCTCAGCAACATGCCCTCGACGGCGAGGATGCGATACGCGTTGAACGTCGCTTGCCCTTGCGCCGTCGCCAGCCGGGTCTGCGCCTGGAACACTTCATTCTGGGCGTCGAGCAGATCGAGCAGCGTGCGCTGGCCGAGCTGGAATTGCTGGCTATAGGCGTCGCGAACCTGCTGCGCTCGCGCGAGCGAGTCCTGCAAGGTCGGCACGCGCTTCATCGCCGCGTTGTAAGCCGACTGCGACTGACGCAAGTTCTCCTCGGCGTCACGCAACGCCTGCAGGCGATCGGTTTTCGCCTGCGCCACCTGGGCATAGGCCGCCTCGCGGTTGGCGATATCCGAGCCGCCGGCGTAGAGGTTCCAGCGCAGCACGAGGAGCGCGCGCGCTTCGTTGTCGCGACCGGGGAAGCCGCCGACGTTGCGGTTTTTGTCGCCGCTGACCTCGACCGAGACCGTCGGATCGAACCGTGAATCGGCCTGCTCGACCAAGCCCTGCGCCGCCTCGATATCGGCTTCCTTCGCCTTGACCGTCGGGTTCTGCGCCTGCAGCTGCGCCAGCTCTGCGTTGATGTCGGTGCTGACCGCCGTCGTCGGCACCGCAGCGTCTTCGAGCGCCGCGGGCGGCGAGCCGACCGTGTCGAGATAATGCGCCTCGGCGTCCTCAAGCATGCCGCGCGTCTCGTCGCGCGTCGCGATCGCCAGATCGAGGCGGCTCTGCGCCTGAGCGACATCGGCCTCGCGACCCGCGCCGCCGGCGCTGCGTTGCTGAACGCGCGCCAGCAGGTCCTGATGAGCCTTCACGTTGTCTTCGGCAAACTGGAACACCTTGCGCAGACGAACGACGTCGAGATGCGCCTCGACGGCATCGAGGCCGATATCTTCGGCATTCTCGCGCACGCGATAGGCTGCGGATTTCGACCGGCCGCGCTCGTTGTCGACCTGGCCGCTGGTATTACCGCCGTCGTAAATCTTCTCGGCGAGGACCGCACCGAGCTCGCTGCGGATATGCTGGCCGTTGGTGCCTTCCGTGAGAATGTTTTCCGTGTATTCGGGACCGATCGCGCTGCGGACATCCAATTGCGGCAGGTAGAGACCCTTGGCACGCCGCATCTCGGCATCGACGGATTCGCGATTGTGAATCATCGACATGACTTTGGGGCTGCTCTGCACGGCCATGCGCACCGTGTCGCTGAGACTTTGCGCGTAAGCCGGCGCCACGGCCAGCAAAGCCGCCGCCATCGCGCCGCTGAAAACCTTCCCTTGCCACCCAACCGCCATCTCAGCCTCCGCTGATGCCAGGATCGTTCGACTGCCCAGCCCGAATTCGTCCAAACGCGTTAACGTATTTTCAAATAAATCTTCATGTGTAAACAATATTTACAAATAGTTACCGGGCGTTATCCCAGTTGCGGCGGGAACTTATTACATAAAATTGTACTCGTCTAGAAATTTGTTTTTAACCATACTTGAGTAATATTGGTTAATTTCTGGACCGACGAATATAAAAAAGGGCCGCGACAAGCGCGGCCCAAGTTCAGGGAGGAAAGCGCCAAACGGCGCTACGCGAGCGATATGGGAAGCCTATCGCCTCCTGGCAACCGGCCGCGCGCTCTGGTATCGACAGCCGGATTTGCCACAATGAATCAATGACCTCCGCCCCGCTCACCCGGACCTTGCTCGAAGCGATCGAGCCGGTCGCCGATCGCGCATGGTTGCGGCCGGCCGGCCTACTTAACGGCACGGCGGCAGAGCAAGCGCGAGCGCATGGCCTCGCTTTGCCGCTCGCCGGCGGCGCAACCGCCTTCACCATGGTCGAGGTGTTGGCGCGACGCGAGGACACGGTCCTCGCCGCGCTCGCCGCGCTGCCGCGGCTGCGCGCCTGGACCAGCCGGCTCGATAATGGCAGCACGCGCGAGCGTATCGAGGCTCAACTCGCGCAGGCGAGCGAGCG
>DATGLO010000690.1:0-2638 GCA_035294105.1 Allostellaceae bacterium | reverse complement strand
GCGCAAATTGCGCCACGATTGCATCAGCTTTCCGACAAAAACACGGTGCCGACACAGTTCTCGTCGCAACCCGGCGGAATGAAGATCGCGTCGACGATTCCGCGCAACTTGCGACCGTCGCAATCAACCTCGATCGTCGCGCCGCGCACCGGCTCGGCCGCGAGCCGCGCCGCGCCCGCGCGCTTGAAATCGGCTTCGCCCGACGCGCGAAACAGAATCTGATAGCTCGCCGGGATTGATTGAGCGGATGGCGCTTCGCTCATTCGAGCGCCACGGGCTCTTGCGAGAGATAGAGCAGCACTTGCTTGCCGCCCGGCGCCAACGACGCCGAGATCACGGGCCGCGGCTTGCCCATGCGCTTGGGCGGCACGGCCACCAGCACGTTCTTCTCGACCAGTTTCTCGAGGAGCTGCATTTCTTCGGGCGACAAACTCGTCGCGGATTTTCGCTGGGGCATCATCGGCTCGCCGGTAGGTTCCCGCAAAGGTAGCGCAAGCGCGCCCATGCGGCACCCCTTCCCTGCCCCGGCGCCAAAGGCTAAGCATCGGGTCGCCAAGGCCAGCCAGCCGGCCGATAAGACCAGCGTACGAGGGATTCTCATGCCGACGCCGCGCGCACGCAGTTGCCTCAGACTGATGGCGGGGATCTTTGCAACCGCTTTCGTCGCGCAGACCGCGGGCGCCGCAACCAAGATCAACGTCGGCAACAGCTCGGCGCCCGCGTTCAACTTCCTGCCGCTCGCGATCGGCATGCAGCAGGGGCTGTACGCGAAGAACGGCGTCGACGTTAGCGAGATCGATCTCGGCGGCAGCGCCAAGCTGCATCAGGCGATGACAGCGGGCGCGATCGATCTCGGCCTCGGCGCCGGCACGGATGTCGCCTTCCTCGTGAAAGGTGCGCCCGAAATGGGCGTCGCTGCGATCGCGATCACCCCGGCGCTGTTCGGCGCGATCGTGCCTTATGAGTCGCCGGTGCATTCGCTCGCCGACCTGAAAGGCAAGCGCGTCGGCATTTCGACCGTCGGCTCCCTGACGCAGTGGCTCGCTTTCCAGATCGCGAAGAAGGAAGGCTGGGACCCGAAAAGCTTCACTTACATCACCGACGGCTCGGATTACACGACGCAGCTCGCCGCCTTCGAGACCGGAGCCATCGACGTTCAGATCAGCGGCGTCGTGCTGGGCTGGAATCTCGAAACGCAGAAAAAAGGCCGGCTGCTCGCGCCCGCTTCCGATTGGGTCGGGCCGTTCCTACAGAACGTCGTCTTCGCTTCGAACAATATCCTCAAGACCAACCCCGACGCGGTGCGCGGTTTCCTCAAAGGCTGGCTCGAGAGCGTCGCCTGGATCGGCGCGCATAAGGCCGAGACCGTCGCCTTCGCCGCGAACCGCGATCACTTCTCGACCGAGATCGAGAACAAGCAATACGACGTGGTGATGCCGTCCTTTTCGATGGACGGCACCTTTCCGCCGGCGGCGATCAAGCCGGTCGAAAGCTCGTTCGTCGATCTCGGTATCTTGCCGACCGAACCCGATATGTCGAAATACCTGACCGAGCAGTACCTGCCCGGCCGCAAGTAAGCGCTTCGCTATTGGTTCGGCGACGGCGCGAGATCCGGCGGCGAGGCGTATTTGCCCGTCGGCATCGTATCGCCGGGAGCCTTGCTTCCATTGGTATTGCTGCCCATCGCAGCACCGTTGCCGGCGTCCTCCGGCTTCGACGCCGTCTGCGGCATCGCGCCAGATGCGTTATCGTTCTCCGACGACTGATTTGCAGAAGGCTGATTTTCGGAAGACTGGGAGGAGGGCGTCGCGCCGCTGCCCGCGGCCGTATTGCCGCTGCCGCCTTCGGGATTTGAGCCCTTCGGAATTTGCGCCTCGCTCGACGGTGAGGCCATGGGTGTTTGGGTCGCGCCCGGCGCCGGCGTGCTGTTGATCGCCGGATTGCCGGCCGCCGGCTCGGGCGTTTGCGCCGGCGCTAAACTCGGCGCCACGGCGACGACAGCGGTCAGCGACAGGCTCGATAGCCACAAACGGAACGAATGGCGCATGATTCCTCCGAAGCTTTCCTCACCATCAAGTTCGGAAAGAAATGCGCCAATCTCGTGGTTTTGTCGTGATATTGCCGCGCCCTCGGATTGCCGCTTAGAACGCCAGCGGCGCGCGCACCCAGCCTTGCGCTTCGAGAGCGCTCTGGCAGTCCATTTCCGAGGTCGTGAGAAACTCGGCCGTGACCACCCCCAAATCGAGATGCGAGCCGCAATTGGCGCGTGCGCCCGTCGCTGGGTTAACTATCGGAATTGAGGGCGACGTGCAGCCGGCGACGAATAGGGCCAACGCCCAAAAGGCGAGATATCGCATAAAGCCCCCAATTGTGGCTTATAATCGCAGCGAATAGTGAAGGAGCGCGGAAGAAGGCTCAAGGCCCGCCCGCGCCGATGGGAGGAGACCAATGGCTTCATTGCGACGTCATTTGCCTCGGCGCTTGCTGGTCGTGGCCGGCTGCATCGCATCGCTGTTCGGGGCCCGAGCCGCCACCGCGGCCGAGCCGGTCCGCATCGGCTTTGTCAGTACTTCCCTGGCAAGCATCGCCGACATCGTCGCCGATGCCAAAGGCTACTACAAGGACGAAGGCCTCGAAG
>DATGLO010000689.1:0-5985 GCA_035294105.1 Allostellaceae bacterium | reverse complement strand
ACGAAGAACGACTTCTCGAACAGCGGCTCCGTCGGCATATACGGCGGCAGCTATTGGACGATGCAGCCAAGCGTCGACTACTCGGGCAATTACAACGGATTCGATTATTTCGTCTCCGGCGACTTCATGCACAACGATCACGGCATCAACTCCCCGACGCCGAATTACGACGCGGTCCACGACGAGACCAATCAGGAACACGGCTTCGCCTACATCGCGAAGAACATCGACCCCGCCGACAAGGCGAGCCTCATCATCGGCAGCTTCTATGGCCGCTTCCAGATCCCCAATAATCCCGGGCAGACGCAGCAAACCCCCGTGAACGGCGTCGCCGGCTTCGATTCCAACGCGCTCAACGAGAACCAGAACGAGAGCGCGAATTTCGGCGTCCTGTCCTGGCTGCATACCGAGCAGGACTGGACGCTACAAATCGCGCCCTTCACGAAATACAGCACGCTCTACTATTCGCCCGACATCTGGGGCGACCTTGCGTTTAGCGGTGTCAGCCAATATGCGTTGCGGCAGGACATCACCAACGGCATCCAGTCCGATGCCAGTTACGACCTCACGCATACGCACACCTTGCGCGCAGGCATCCTCATCAGCGGCGAGCATTCGACGGCGGATACGACGTCCTGGGTAGAAGCTTGCACGACCCTCGTTGCCTGTTCCCCGGGTAACGCAGGCACGGCGAGCGGCACGCCGTTCGCCGTCGTCCAAGACGGCGGCAAGACCGGCTGGACCTACAGCGCCTATTTGCAGGACGAATGGAAAATCGTGCCGACCATCACCGTGAACTACGGCGGCCGCTTCGATGCCGTCAACACCACGACGATGGAAAGCCAGGTCAGCCCGCGCATCAACGCGGTCTGGACGCCGACGGCGGAGACGACGGTCCATGCCGGCTACGCCAATTATTTCACGCCGCCGCCTTTCGATACCGTGAGCTTCAGCTCGATCACCGCGTTTTCGAACACGACGGGCGCGCCGGCGAGCACGCTGAACACGGCGGCTAAAGCCGAGCGCTCGCATGTCTTCGATGTCGGCGCGACCCAGGACGTCGGCTGGGTGCCTGGGCTCAAGCTGGGCATCGACACCTATTACAAATACGCGCGCAACCTGCTGGACGAAGGCCAGTTCGGCGCGCCGATCATCCTGACGCCGTTCAACTATCACATCGGTCAGACCAAAGGTGTGGAGCTGACGACGAGCTACGACCACGGCGCATTCTCATATTACGGCAATCTTTCGATCGGCACCGAAAAGGCGGAAGGGATCAGCTCGGCGCAATACAATTTCAGCCAAAGCGATCTCGATTACATTGCGAGCCACGCCATCAACACCGATCACAGCCAGTTGATGACCGCGTCGGCGGGCATGTCCTATGTGAGGAACGGAACGACCTACAGCGTCGACCTTATCGCCGGCACGGGCGTGCGCACGCAGGAGGCTAACAACACGATCCCCAACGGCTCCAGCGTGCCGTCCTACGAGCAGGTGAATTTCGGTGTGTCGCACACATTCGATGCGCCGGGGGGTTCGATCGAGATCCGCGCCGATCTCATCAACGCCTTCGACGAGGTTTATCTTATTCGCCAGCAATCCGGCATCGGCGTCAACGCGCCGCAATACGGACCGCGACGAACGTTTTTCATGGGTGTGAGGAAGTATTTCTGATGGAGGCCTTAATCAAGACCAGATCGTTGCTCGCCGGCGCGGCCGCCTGTCTGGTGCTGATGTCGCAAATCGCGCTGCTCTGGGCATCCGAGCCGCTCGATACCTTTGATAGCGAAGCCGCGGCAAAGAAGCATTGCGGAAAGGATGCGGTCGTGTGGCTCGACGTGCCCTCGCACACCTTCTGGACCAAGGGACAGAAGGGCTATGGCCGGTCCAAGACCGGCAGCTATACCTGCCGCAAGGACGCGATCCACACCGGCAACCACGCGAAGCGAGGCTGAGCGCCCATGCCTTACGCCGCGTCTCAACCTTCAAGCGGCCGCCTCGTCGGCTTGGGCCTGATTATCGCGCTGCACGCACTGCTGATCTATGGGTTGGTGGAATACCTGGCGCGGCGCAACGTCGAGCTCGTCCACGCGCCAATCGAGACCAAGATCATCACCGAGCAGCCGCACACGATCGTCGAAGCGCCTCCGCCGGCGCCGAAATTCGTACCGCCGCCGCCCCCTGCTTTCGTGCCGCCGCCCGAGGTGAACGTGGCAACGCCGCCGCCAGCCAGTCCCAGCGCGCCGACGGCAATCACCATCGCCAAGCCGCCACCCGCTGCGCCCGCGGTCGCGCCGAAGTTGGACTTGGCGCACAGTACGCAGCCGCCTTATCCGGCATTGTCGCGGCAGCTCGGCGAGCAGGGCGCCGTGATCCTCAAAGTGCTGGTGGATGTCGATGGCCGCGTGCTCGAAGCGCAGCTCGTGCAATCAAGCGGCTTTCCGCGGCTCGATCAGGCAGCGCTCGCCGGCGTCAAAACCAATTATCGCTTCACGCCCGGCACCGTCGGCGGCAAACCCCAGCAGATGTGGTACACGCTCAAATTCAACTGGAAGCTCCAATCATGAAACTCAAGCTTTTGGCAGGGACAGTCGCTTTAGCCGGCATGATCAGCATCAGCGCCTGGGCGCAGACGCCGGCACCAGCATCAACGCCGTCCCCGGCAGCGACGGCCGCGCCTGCACCAACCGGCCAAGCCGCGGCGCCGACGACCGCGCCGGCCGATCAAACGCAAGCACCGCAAGCGGCAACGGCAACGCCGCCGGCGGCGCCCGCGACCACAGCACCCGCCGCAGCCGCGCCGCAAATCGCCGTGCCGCAGCAGCCCGAAGTCGAAAGCGTCGAGAATCCCTATAGCCTCACCGCGCTGTGGCAAGGCGGCGATTTCGTCGCGCGCGGCACGATCATCATTCTCGTCATCATGTCGATGGGTACCTGGTACGTGCTTATCACCAAATTCATCGAGCAGACTCTCCTGTTGCGACAGGCGCGCGAAGCCAACCGCAAATTCTGGAACGCCAAGACCGTGCGCGACGGCGCGAACAGCCTTGGCACTAAAAGCGCGTTCCGGATGGTCGTCGAAGACGGGCTCAACGCCGCCGAGCATCACGAAGGCAAGCTGACGGAGCAGATCGACCGCCATACCTGGATCACCATGTCGCTGCAGCGTTCGGTCGATTCCATCACCAATCGCATGCAGACGGGCCTCGCGGTGTTGGCGACCGTCGGCTCGACCGCGCCTTTCGTCGGTCTCTTCGGCACGGTCTGGGGCATTTATCATGCGCTGACCGCGATCGGCATCGCCGGCCAGGCGAGCATCGACAAGGTCGCGGGTCCGGTCGGCGAGGCGTTGATCATGACCGCCATCGGCCTCGCCGTCGCGGTGCCGGCGGTGCTCGCCTATAACTGGATGGTCCGCCGCAACAAGGTGGCGATGGATCAAGTGCGCAGCTTCTCCGGCGATCTCCTGGCGCTCCTGGTCGGCGGCACGCGGCCGGAGGCAACGTCGCCCTTGGCGCGGAGCGCCTGATATGGCGATGGGGCTGCGCGACGAGGGCGAGGAAGACGCTTTTGCGGCGTCTATCAATACGACGCCGCTCGTCGACATCATGCTGGTGCTGCTCATCATCTTTCTGATCACCGTGCCCGTCGTCACGCATTCGATCCCGGTGGCGCTGCCGCACGAGACCAATCAGCCGACGCAAACCCGGCCCGACAACATCGTCATCGCCGTCGACAAGGACGGCAATGTCTATTGGAACGACGCCAAGGTCGCGAGTAACGACCAATTGCTGAGCGCACTCAAGACTCGCGCGCTCGACGTACCGCAGCCCGAAGTGCACATCCGCGCCGACAAGGACGTGCGTTATGAATTCGTCGGCCGCGTCGTCGTCGACTGCGAACGCGCCGGGATCGTCAAGGTGGCATTCATCACCGAGCCGGAGCACGGCATCGCGGTCGTGGAGTAGGGGCAATGGCGATCAATCTCAATCCCGGCCGCGACAACGAGGTGATGATCGACATCAACACCACGCCGCTGATCGACGTCATGCTGGTGCTGCTGGTAATGCTGATCATCACCATCCCGGTGCAAACGCATGCGGTGAAGCTCGACATGCCGCAGGGCACGAATCCGCCGCCGGCGGCGCCGCCACCGGTGGTCGATGTGCTGGTCGATTTCGACGGCACCATCACCTGGAACGGCGCTCCGGTGCCCGACCGCGAGACGCTCGAAAACGATCTCCAGACCGCGGCGCGTCAGAATCCGCAGCCCGAGATCCACATCAACCCGAACAAGCTGGTCAAATATTCTTATGTCGCCGAGGTGCTCGCCGAAGCACAGCGCCTCGGCGTGCAGAAGATCGGCCTTGTCGGCAGCGAGCAGTTCATGGAATGAGCATGCGTTGGCTGGCTTGCATCATGGCGCTTGCGCTGTTCGCCAGTATGGCGCAGGCGCAGGAAAAGCAGACCGCGCGGCCGCAAGTGGGCGAGCCCGTGCAGCAGGCCGGTCAGTTGCTCAAAGAGCGCAAATACAAGGAGGCGCTGGCGAAGCTCGCGACGGCCGACGCCGTTCGGGATAAGACGGCTTACGAGCGCTACGTCATCGAAGGGACGCGCGCCGCCATCGATCAGGCGAGCGGCGACTATCCCGGCACGATCAAGGCGCTGCAGGCGGTGCTCGCCACCGGGATATTGCCCCCAGCCGAGGCCGCGGCGCGGCTCCAGACGATCGTGCAGCTCGATTATCAGGTGAAGGACTATCGCGCCGTGATCGCCGATGCCGGCCGCTATTATCAGCAAGGCGGCACGGCCGAGGAGCCGCGACAGCTCGAGGCGCAGGCCTATTACCTGCAGAGCGACTTCGCCGATGCCCTAAAGACGCTCCGGGCGGTCATCGCGGCCGACGACAAGGCCGGCAGAAAGCCCGACGAGAACCTGCTGCTGACCTTGCTCAACAGCGAGTTCCAGCAAAACGATCAAGCGGGGCGTATCGAGACCCTGAAGCGGCTCGTCGCGCTCTATCCCAAGCCGCAATATTGGAGCAATCTTCTGACTGCCGTCGGCAGGCAGCCGGGCTTTGCCGATCGCCTCACTCTCGATCTCGATCGCTTGAAGCTTGCGACCGGCGCG
Organism: Allostellaceae bacterium; assembly: GCA_035294105.1. GTDB lineage: Bacteria > Pseudomonadota > Alphaproteobacteria > ATCC43930 > CGMCC-115725 > CAIKMD01. The sequence goes on along the minus strand of DATGLO010000689.1, from coordinate 852 downwards.
ATGACGGCGGCGAACGATTACATGGAAGCGGCGCAGCTGGCTCTGCTCGACGAACTGCCGGGCGACGCCAAGGCATTTCTCGATAAGGGCTATGCGACCGGCGCCCTCGGCAAGGATACACAAGTTGATCGCGAAAATCGGCTGCGGACGATGGTCGGGCAACAAGTCGCGACCACCGACAAGTCGCTCGCGCAGCAAGCCGCTGCGGCTAACGATGCGGCAGCGCTCGAAAAGCTCGGCGAGACCTATGCCAGCGCCAGCCAGTACGACAAGGCAATCGCCGCCTATAGCCAAGCGCTGCAAAAGGGCGGGCTCGCCCATCCCGACGATGCCAGGCTGCATCTGGGTCTTGCCTATCTGGCGAGCGGCCAGAAGGCGAAAGCGCGCGAGATCCTGGGGTCGGTTTCGGCGCCCGACGGCGCGCGCGATCTGGCGCAGCTCTGGATGATCAAAGCCGGGCTTTAGGGTACTATAATACCATAGAGAAAAAGCCCCGGATTTATCGGCCGAACTCTTGACTTCGGTACAACGAACGGCATACTGCGCGGCCTCATTCGAGGATGCGATGAAGACCTATACCGCCACGCCAGCCACGATCGAAAAGAAGTGGCTGCTGATCGATGCCGACGGGCTGGTGCTCGGCCGGCTTGCGGCGCTGATCGCGGACCGGCTCCGCGGCAAGCATAAGCCGACCTACACGCCGAACATGGATTGCGGCGACCACATCGTCGTCATCAACGCCGAGAAGGTGGCGATCACGGGCAACAAGGCGCGCGACAGCCGCTTCTACTGGTACACCGGCTTTCCGGGCGGCATCAAAGACCGCAGCCCGGGCGCGATTCTCGCGGGCAA
>DATGLO010000688.1:0-5592 GCA_035294105.1 Allostellaceae bacterium | reverse complement strand
GGCCATTTCTGGCCGATGCGTCATCCGCTCGACAGCCTCGGCACCGATGGCGGCGGCGGCGTCGGCTCGGGGCCCGGCACGTCGGTCGGCATGGCGCTCGCGCTCAAAGCCACCAATAGCGGCCGCTTGCCGATCGCCGTGCTCGGCGACGGCGACTTTATGATGGGCAATTGTGCGATCTGGACCGCGGTGCATTATCGCATCCCGCTGCTGGTCGTCATTTGCAACAACCGCTCCTTCTATAACGACGAGCTTCATCAAGAGCGCGTCGCGAAAGAGCGCGAGCGCACGGTCGCCAACAAGTGGATCGGCCAGCAGATGAGCGATCCCGATCTCGACTTCGCGGTGATTGCGCGGGGTCAGGGCGCGGTCGGCATCGGCCCGGTGACGAAGCATGCCGATCTCGAGGGCAAGCTCCGCGAGGCGATCGCCATGGTCGATGACGGCAAAGTCGCCGTTGTCGACGTGCGCGTCGCCGGCGGCTACGACGCCGGTGCCTCGGCCAACGTGCCGCGCGGCCAGAAGGACTAGCGGCGGCAGCGAAGATGCGCGCGGCGGCGCCGCTCGAGACCAGCAAGGCGAGCGGCATCGCCGCGTCGACGCTCGTCATCGACGGCGTCACGAAGCGCTTCGCGACCGATCAGGGGGGCTTCACCGCGCTCGAAGATGTCTCCTTTGCGGTGAACAAGGGCGAGTTCGTCGCCCTGATCGGTCCGTCGGGCTGCGGCAAGTCGACTCTCTTCAACATCATCGGCGGGCTGCTCGGCGGCTATGAGGGCCGCGTGCTGGTCGAGGGCGAAGCTGTTGCGGGCGCGCATCGCGCGATCGGCATGGTGTTCCAGGAAGAATCGACGTTTCCCTGGCGCACGACGCTCGACAACATCGCCTTTCCGCTCGAAGTCGCCGGGATGAAGAAAAGCGAGCGCGAAGCGCGCGCCCGCGATCTGATCAAGCTGGTCGGGCTCGAAGGCTTCGAAGCGCGTTATCCCGCCGAGCTTTCGGGCGGCATGCGCCAGCGCACCGCGCTCGCGCGTACCCTCGCTTTCGAGCCGAAGATTTTGCTGATGGACGAGCCGTTCGCGGCGCTCGACGAGCAGACGCGATTGCTGCTCGGCGACAAGCTCTTGCAGATTCAGCAATCGCTGCATCAGACGACCTTGCTGATCACGCACAATATCGCCGAGGCCGTGCAGCTATCGGACCGCGTCGTCGTGATGAGCTTTCGTCCCGGCCGGGTGAAGCGTATCTTCGAGATCGATTTGCCGCGGCCGCGCGATTCGGTCATTGTCGGCTCGGCGGCCTTCGGCGGATACGTGGCGAGCATCTGGAGCGATCTGCGCGAGGAAGCCAGCAAGGGCTTGAGCGACAGCGAGGCATCGCTCGCGCGTCGTCCCGGTCACTGATCGAGCAACGAAGAAGGGGAGGAACTCATGCGTGGAAGATGGGCAATCGTGGCGGTTTTGGCGATGGCGGCCGCTTTGCCGGTGCGCGCCGAGACGCTGAAGATCGCGATACCGCAGAAAGGCGCCTGGGACACCTCGTTCAGCGTCTATGGCGACCGGCAAGGCTTCTTCAAAGAGCAGGGCATCGATCTCGACATCACCTACACCGAGGGCGGCGCGACGACCGAGACCGCGGTGATTTCGGGCAGCGTCGACGTCGCCGTCGCGACCGGCACGCTCGGCATTCTCTCGGCCTATACGAAAAACGCGCCCGTCCGCATCATCTCGGCGGAATCGACCGGTTCGGCCGATCTCTATTATTACGCCAAAGCCGGCAGCGGCATCAAAACGCTGAAGGATTTGAAAGGCGGCAAGACCATCGGTTTCTCGGCGCCGGGCTCGTCGAGCAATCTCGCGCTGCTCACCTTGCTGAAGGAGCAGGGCGTCGACGCCAAGCCCGTGCCGGCAGGCGGCATGCCGCCGACCTTTACCCAGGTGATGTCGGGCCAGCTCGATGCCGGCTGGGCGGCGGCGCCGTTCGGCGTCCTCGATATCGATCAAGGCAAGATCGTCGTGATCGCGCATGCCAATGATTCGAAGGACGTCGCCACCGAGACGATCCGCGTCAACGTTGCCAATCTCAACACGCTGCAACAGCATCGCGATCTGATCGTGCGGTTCATGAAGGCCTATGTGAAATCCTACGAGTGGGCCTATGACAATCCGAAAGCGATCGACTATCTCGCGGCGGACAACAATCTTCCGCGCGCGGCGGCGGAAAAAACGGTCAAGGGCTTTCTCACCAAGGAAGCGAACGATCCCTATCGCTTCAGCGGCATCCAGCGCGTTCTCGACGAGGCGCTCGCCGCCAAGCGCATTCCGCACGCGATGAAGGAAGACGATGTCAAAGGCGCTTTCGATATCGTCTGGAAGCCCGGGCAGTAACGCGCTCGCACCGAAGCTTCCGCCCGGCGCGGCCGGGCTCATAACGCTCGCGGCGCTGCTGGCGCTGTGGCAGGCGGCGGATGCGCTCGGCCTCGTCAGCCCGCTGATCGCACCGGCGCCGAGCGATATCGCCGCGAGCTTTCCCGCTCTTATCAGCGACGAAGGTCTACTGCAGCGTTTCGTTCAGACCTTTTTCGAGGCGCTGATCTCGGCGGGGCTCGCGGTCATTGTCGGCACGCCGATCGGCTGGTGGCTGCACGCCAAGCGGTGGGCGGGACGCGCCTACGAGACCTGGGTCGCGAGCTTCGCCGCCGCGCCGCTGGTGCTGCTCTATCCGCTGTTCCTCGTTTTTTTCGGACGCAATATCGGCACGATCATCGTGATGAGCTTTCTCACCGCGCTGCCATCGGTAATCCTCAAAACAAAGGAAGGGCTCGACAGCGTGCGACGGGTGCTGATCGATGTCGGCCGCAGCTTGCGTATGCCGCCGGCGAAGCTGTTCTGGAAAATCATGCTGCCGGCGTCCGTGCCGACACTCTGCACCGGCGTCCGTCTCGCGCTCGTCTACGCCCTCATCAGCGTCGTCGGCATCGAGTTCCTGATCAATTTCGGCGGGCTCGGCGAGCTCATCGACGACCTCGCCGAGCGTTGGGAAATTCCGATGATGTACGGCGCGATCAGCTTCGTCGTGCTCACCAGCATCTGTTTCTTCTTTCTGACCGAAAGGATCGAACGATGGTTGATGCGCGGCTAGCCGGGCCGGCTGCGGCGCGTTCATGGTCGCCGGTGCTGCCGCTGCGGGTGGCGACGATGCTTGCTTTGCTCGTGATCTGGGAAGCGGTTGCGCGTTCGGGTCTGGTCTTCGAAGGCGTGGTGCCGAGCCTCGTCGCGATCGGCGGTGCGCTCGCCGATCTGCTAACCAGCGCGAATTTCTACTGGAATCTCGAACTCACCGCGATCGAGGTCGCCGTTTCGCTCGCGCTTGGCGCCAGCGCGGGGATTGTCGTGGGGCTGGTGCTCGGGGCGCGGCCATTCGCCGGCAAAGCCTTCGAGCCCTATGTCCACTATCTCGCGCCGACGCCGAAAATCGTGTTCCTGCCGATCCTTCTCGTCCTGTTCGGCGTCGGCCCCGGCTCGAAGATCGCGATGGGCGCGCTGTCGTGCTTTTTTCCGATGGTGCTGTCGGTGGCGAGCGGCGTGCGCCAAGTCGATCCGGTGCTGCTGCGCGTCGGCCGCAGCTTCAATCTATCGATCTTGCAGACCGTGCGGAAAATCTATCTGCCCGCGCTCGTGGCGCCGATTGCGACCGGCCTGAGGCTCGGCAGCGGCGTGGCAATCATCGGCTGTCTCCTCGCCGAGATCAAAATGTCGAATCGCGGCCTCGGCTTCCTTGTGATGCAATATTATTCGCAATTCCGCATTCCTTATATGTACGCGGCGCTTCTCGTCGCATTCATCATCGCCGCGGGCGGTAACGCGGTCATCGCGCGCTACCTGCGATTGCCCGGGAAATAGTCCCCGGTCTAAGATGCGTCCCTGCTATAACGGGAGGATCGAGTGACCGAATATCGTCTTTTGAGCTACCGCGACGCCAGCGGGATCGCGCGGGCCGGCGTTCTGTTCAACGACCGCGTTCTGCCGGCGACGCCGCTTCTCGAAGGCGCGCCGGGCATCGACTCATCGTCGGTTTTGGGCTTGCTCCAAAGCTGGGGCGAAGTGCATCCGCGCATCATGGCGGCGCTCGGCCGCGTCAAGCCGACGGATGGCCGGCCCCTCGCCGAGGTCGCGTTGCTCGCGCCGATCCTCTATCCCGGCGCGGTGTTCTGCGCCGGCGCGAATTACTGGGACCACATGCGCGAGATGAACGCACGTCAGGCGCGCATGACAGGCAAAGAGCCGCCCGAGCCCAAGAAGGCGAAGGACCCGTGGTTCTTCATCAAGACCGGAGCGCATTCGATCATCGGCACCGGCGCCAATGCGCGCATGCCGCCGCTCTCGCAAAAGCTCGATTGGGAAGCCGAGATCGGCGTCGTCATCGGCAAGCCGGGCCGCAACGTGCCGCTCGAGCGCGCGCACGACCTCATCGCGGGCTACACCTGCGTCAACGATCTCTCGGCGCGCGACCTCAGCACCCAGCCCGATCGCGCCGGCGGCGGCATGCACATGGATTGGCTCGGGCAGAAATGCTTCGACGACGCCTGCCCGATGGGGCCGTGGATCACGCCTGCGGCTTTCGTGCCCGATCCCAACGACATCGCCCTGAAGCTCTGGGTCAACGGGGTCGAGAAGCAGAACTCGAACTCCAAGAACATGATCCACAACATCGCTGAGCAGATCGCCTCGCTCAGCCAGCATCTCACGCTGCGTCCCGGCGACGTCATCGCCACCGGCACGCCGGCGGGCGTCGGCGCCGGCCGCGGCGAGAGCGGCGAGTTCCTCAAGCCCGGCGATGAGGTGAAGGTCGAGGTGCAATATGTCGGCACCTTGGTCAATCGCATGGTCGCCGCATCATAAAGACGCACGGCATTGCGCGGGGCAGGGCCGCGAGGCATGCTCCGCGCAATGACCGCTTCATGGCCATTTGCTGCACCCGATGCACGCGAGGATGACGACAGCGCGGCAGGCTATCGCGTCTTCGTGCGCGATCTCGTCCTTCCCTGCAGCATCGGCATTTATCCGCGTGAAAAAGGCTTGCGGCGGCGTGTGCGCATCAACACCGAGATCCTCGTGACGGCGCCGCTGCCGCGAAGCGACGACTTTGCCGATGTCGTCAATTACGAGACCATCGTCGCCGGCATCAAATCGATCGCGGAAGGCGGGCATATCAATCTGGTCGAGACTTTGGCCGACCGGATCGCCGCGCTTTGCCTCGCCGATAGCCGCGTCAGCGCCACCCGCGTCATGGTCGAGAAGCTCGACGTCTGGCCCGAGACCGAAAGCGTCGGCGTTATCGTCGAGCGCAAGCGTCCGTAGACTTACGCGCCCTCGGCGATGGCGCGCCATACGGCGACGGCTTGCCTGGTTTCCGCGACATCGTGCACGCGTATGATCTGCACGCCCTGGCGCACCGCCTCGAGCGCGCCGGCGATCGAGCCCGGCAGGCGCGCCTCGACCGGCACGCCGCCGGCGACGCGCCCGATGGTCGATTTCCGGGAAACGCCGATCAGCACCGGACAACCGAGAGCGTGGAAGAGGGTAAGCCGCG
>DATGLO010000687.1:0-6364 GCA_035294105.1 Allostellaceae bacterium | reverse complement strand
CGGCACGTGCTTCAGCGCCGCCGCGTGGAAGACGAGCTCGGGCCGCTCGCTCGCCATCACCTCGTCGAGCCGCCCGCGGTCGCGCACATCGGCAATGATCGCCTGACGCGGCACCTCGGGAAAGCGCTCCTTGATCTCCTGGTCGATCGAATAAAGCGCGTATTCGCCGTTATCGAGCAGCGCCAGCCGCGCCGGATTGTAGGCCGCGATCTGCCGCGACAGCTCGCCGCCGATGCTCCCTCCCGCACCGGTCACGAGCACACGGCGTCCGGCGATGAGCGCGCGCATGCCGTCGTGATCGAGCACCGTTTGCGGGCGGCCGAGCAGGTCCTCGATCGCCACCGGCTCGATGCGCTGCAATTCGTTGGCGCCGGGCGTGCGGAAGTCGGTGAGGCGCGGAACACGGGAAAGGGGGATGCCGGCCGCGGTGGAAAAATCGAGGAGGCGTCGCGCCAGCGCGCGGTCGAGCTCCTGACACACGATCAGCCGTTGCGGCCGTGTGTCGTTCGCCGTGAGCCGCTCGACGACCTCGCCGATCTCGTCGAACGTTCCGAGCACGGGAACGCCCCCGATGTCGCGCCCGACCCGGGCGGCGCCGTCGGCCAGAATGCCGACGACGCGGTAGGAACGGCGCGGATCGCGTCCGATCGCGCGAATGAACAGATCGGCGCCCTCGCGCGCGCCGATCAAGAGAATCGAGACCGGCGCATAGGTCGCGTTCTCGAACACATGATCGAGCCCGCGGTCTTTGATGATGCGATAGGCGAAGCGCGGACCGCCCAGCAGCGCCATCAGCAGCAGCCAGTTGATGCCGACGAGCGAGCGCGGCATCTCCTGCAACCGCGTGACCACGAACATGACCGGGAAGAAGACGAGGATGATCAAGGTCACCGCGCGCAGCAGCGCGACGAGATCGGGGAGCGAGGCGAAGCGCCATATGCCCCGATAAAGCCCCGACCAGCGGAAGATGACGGCGGCGGTCGCGGCGAAAGCGGCATCGTAGGTCGCGAGGAGCCAAGGCGAATAATGCGCGATGTCGCCGCCGACGCGCAGGTAGAAGGACAGGATGAAGGAGATCGCCGCCATGGCGACGTCATGGACGAAAGTCGCGAAAGCGCGGCTGGTGACCTTCATTTAAAGTCTGGCTTCCTCGAGTGACGCGGCGAACCCTACGGGCGGGGTTCGGCAGCGGCAAGCAACAAAACACCAGTCTTCGACGGTTCGGATCATCCGCGGACAGTGCAAGTGATACCCTTAATCAGGGATTATGACGGCCTTGGCTCCCCTTTTCAATTTACCCTCTGAAAACGAATGGCGCCTAGCCTCAGAAGATCAATAGTGCGTGCGGGCGTCTAAGCCTGCGGAGGGGCGCGTGAACGGTAGCCGGTACCTTAAGCCTATGCTCGACGCAGGTTCGTCCCGCGTCTTCAATTGCAACGACGTGGCGCGCAAGCTTGAGCGTCGCGAAGACCCGAATCCCTATCTCTTCAAGACCCCGGCGATGCACCATCTGGTGCTGATCAAGGAGGCGCTGCGCTACGACGATCCGCGGCATCCCAAGGGCCATGTGATCGGCAGCAAGCTCTATGTTCCGTACAACGCGGATCAGCTCTACGAAGGCGGGCGCTCGGTTTTTTTTCACAGCCCGAACCTGATGCAGGTCTTCCACGAGCAGTTCGGCGTCGAGCAAAACGACGCGACCGCGGCGGGGATCGACCACGATATGAAGATTTTCCGCGTCCTCGATCAGTTGCCGTCGCTCGACGGCTTCCTGATGAGCGATGCGCTCGAGCTCGAAGGCATCAAGGCGAACGACGCCTATTTCGACGTATCGCCCGACGAACGTGTCGCCATCCACGAGTTCATCCGCAGCAAGATGGAGCCGCTGGTGCGCGCCGCTTATGGCGGCAAGAAGCCGCCGAGCAGCAAGGTCACGCAGCTGATCGATGCGATGTGGGAGGCAAAGGACGCGACCGCGCTCGAGCCGCTGATCGTCGCTTTCCGCTTCCCGAAAGACGAGGCATTGGCGATTTTCGGCGCCTGGAAGGGCATCAACTTTTATTCCTTCGAATATCACTGCGGGCGCAAGAAGCGCGAAGCCTTCGCCCACTGGCTCAAAGAAGACGCGCTGCCCAAGAATCTGGTTCCGCGCGAGGTCTTCCAGGTTCTCGATCCGATCCGGCGCACGACCATCGAGCGGCTGCGCGGCCATTGGGTCGAGTCCGACAATACGTTGAAGCAATACGATAAGGTTTATGGCGAGTTCGTCGCCAGTGCCAACCCCGGCGGCTTCATCGGCTTCCTACGCGGGGCGAAAGCTATTTACTGGCAGCTCGGCGACTCTCTCAGCAAGATCGATCACGCAATCAACTGCTGGGATATCTGGACGAAGGCGGCGCCGGGTCGCCGCCTGCCGTTCGAGCAACTCGAGGCGCTACTCGATCTGCTTAAAAAAATCCTGATCTCGGCCGCGGCCGAACGCGCCCGAGCGGCTTAAACTTCCTCGCTTAATTCGCGATAGAGCGCGCGTGTCGCCGCGGCGACCGCGTCTTCGGAAAACCCTGCCGCTACCAAGGCCCGGCCCGCGGCGGCATAGGCGCGGCGCCGGGCGGGGTCGGCGGCGAGCGCCTCCAACGCGGCCGCCAGCGCCGCGGCATCGCCCGGCGGCACGAGCACGGCGTTGATGCCGTGGCGTGCGATGTCGCGCGTGCCGGGAACGTCGCTCGCAACGATCGCGCGGCCGACGGCGGCCGCTTCGAGCAAGGTCTTCGGCACGCCTTCGCCGCCATAGGAGGCAAGCACGGCGATGTGCGCCGCCGACCAAATCTCCCGGACGTCCTCGACATGGCCATGCCAAGCGATCCCGGGCAGCGCGCTCCAGCGCCGCAGCGTCGCCTCGTCGAACGCGCTCGGATTGGCAAGATCGGCCATGCCGGCGAGCAAAAGCCGCAGCTCGACGCCTCGGCGCCAAAGATGCTGCTGCGCCTCGACGAGAAGCGCGACGCCTTTGATCGCGATCATGCGGCCGACATAGGCGATCGTGACGGGGGGTATCGGGGGCTCGGGCAGCGGCTGGAAATGATCGAGATCGACGCCCGAGCCGCGGATGACGACCACGCGCCCGGCGGCAGCGGGCCGCAGCGCGACCATGACGCGGCGGTCCTCGTCGTTCTGCACGATGACGCGGCAGTGGCGGCGCATCAGCAATATCGGCCACAGCGCGCGCGCGGCCGCGCCGGTGAGGCGCGCATGCGCGCTTTGGCTCGTGCCCATATACCCGACGCCGGCGATGAAGCTGACGACGCGCGGCACCCGCGCCAGGACGGCGGCGATGCCGCCCAGCAGCGCCGCCTTGTGCGCGACATGCTGCACCATGAACGGCTGTTCGCGGCGATAAAGGCGGTAGATCTCGACGATCGCCGCGAGGCTCGGCCAGAGGCCCAGTTCCTCGCGGCGCCAGCGCATCGGGTGCAGGCGAAATCCCGCCGCTTCGATGCGCGCGCCATGCGCGGCGACACGCGTCGCCACCGCGACGTCGAAGCCCGCCGCTTGCGCGGCGCGCGCCATCGGCAGGCGATGCGACCAGAAATACCAGTCCTCGGTCACGAGGAAGATGAGCTTCGGCTTTGCCGCGCTCATCGTGCCGCCTCGCGAAACCAGCGGCAGGTCGCGGCCAGTCCTTCATCGAGAGACGCACGCGGTCGCCAGCCGAGGCGCGCGCGTGTCGCGGTATCGTCGATCGCCAGCGAGCCGATCAAGGTCATGGCAATATCGCTGCGGCCGGCGAGGCTCAATCCGGCGCGCAGCAAACCGGTGGGGCAGGGCAGGAGACGCGGCGCGCGATTCATCTGCCGCGCGATCCGCCGCACGAGTTCGGGCGTCGAAATTTCCTCATCGTCGCGCAGCAGATAGGTGCCGGCGGGCACCTCCGGACCGAGCAGCCGCTCGACGGCGTCGATCAGATTGTCCATAAAGATGAAGGCCCGCCGATTGCGGATGCTCGCGAAGGGCAGCGGCAAGCCTTTAGCGATCGCGACGAGGAACGCGCGCAACCCGCCGCCGACCTCCGGACCGTAAACGAGCGGCGGCCGCAGAATGGTCAGCCCGGGCGCGCCGGCCATCGCGTGCTCGATGGCGAGCTTGGCACGGCCGTAATCGTCCGTCGGCTCGGGGATCGCATCGGCGCGAAATGGCGTAGAGTCGCTTTCTTCCCCCATCGCGCGGATCGAGCTCATCAGGACGACGCGGCGGATTCCGCATCGCGCCGCGGTGCGGCCCAAGGCTTCGGCGGCGGCGATTTCGCGCGCGAAGCGGCCGAGCTCGTGGCGCGGCGAGGCCGAGGTTGCGGCGTGAATGACGATCTCCGCGCCGTCGAGCCAACGTGACCAGTCGCTGTCGGCGCTCAGCGTGCCCGTATCGCCGCGGGTTAGCGCGTGCGTTGCAGTGCCGCGCGCGGCCAGCCGCGCGCTCAGCGCCCGGCCGATGAAACCGCCGGCGCCCAGCACGACCACCCTTGCGCCGGAACTCAGCGGCCCTCCGTTTCGCGGCGGCGCATCCAAAACGATGCGCCATGCGCCATGCGGCCCGCGCGCGACAGCCAATAGACCGGCAGCAGCGGCTCCCAATCCGAACCGCCGAGCAGCAGCCCCGCGACGAGATACTGCTCGTTATAGTTCCGCTCCGAGAACAGCGCGTCGTATTCGTAAGGCAGCATGATGTCGTGCACATGCACGATCACCCCCGGCTGCAGCAGCGGCAGCACCTCGAGCATCAGGAAGGGGGCGTCGGTGCCGTTGAAGCTGTAATGCGAGCCGTCGATGAATAGAATATCGCCGGGCCCGAGTGTCGCCGCGATATCGCTTGGCTCGGTCTCGATCACCGACCGGCGCAGGATGCTGTCGGCAACGCTTTCGATCTCGCGTCGTGGCATGGGATCGATGCAGGTGATGTGAAGGTTGAGCCCGGCATCGCCGGCCGCGCGGCGCATGATATGCGTGCTGTTGCCGCTGCCGATCTCGATCACGCGTTTCGGCCGCAGGTCCTTGATCATGGCATAGGCGGCTTCGGCGTCGCCGCCCGCGAAGAAGCGGTTGGCGGCGAGCGCGCCGAGGCTGCGCCGCGCCTGATCCATCGTCGGCGCAAGGCGCGTCAGCAGCGCCTCGATCGTCGGTCGTGCCGCTTCGAGTCGCCGCTCGACGGGCCGCAAAACGTAGCTCGCCGGGCGCGGCACGATCATGTCGTCAGGCCGGATCGTCACCAGCAGATAAGAGCGCGAGCGCGTTGCGAGCTTGCGGATCGCGTGAAAACGCGTCTTAAGATTGAGATCGGGAAACGACATCGCGGCGATACTATAGGGTCGGCATCGCGGCACGACGAGAGCGGCGGGAAAGCTGCGCCAGCAGACTAAGTGTCGCGAGCACGGCGACGATCAGCGCGATCTTCGGCCACAGCGTCGCCAGCAGCGCAAGCAGGAACAGCGCGACGTTGCCGCCGAGGATGAGCAGCAGGACGGCGCGGTGGTCGTTGTCGGGCGCGAGCGCGCTTTGATAGAAATGCGTGCGATGCGCCTGCCAGAAACGCTCGCCGCGCGCCATCCGGCGCAGCAGCGTGACGGTCGCGTCGGCGAGATAATAAAGCGGCAGGATCAGCGCAGCGGCCCAATCGCCTTGCTGCGCCAGCAACAGCAAGAGCCAACCGGTCGCGAAGCCCAGCGGCACGCTGCCGATGTCGCCGAGGAAAATGCTGGCGCGCGGCCAGTTCCAGCGCAGGAAGCCGAGCGCGCCCGCCGCCAGCGCCAAAGCGGCCAGAGCGGCGCTGCCGTCATCGCCGGCGACGCGCGTCACGACCACAGTCCCGACGGCGATGGCGATGGTCTCGACCGAGGTGATGCCGTCGATCCCGTCCATGAAATTGTAGAGATTGATGAACCAGGTCCAGAGCAGGATCGTCGCCGCGCGGTCGGCGAGCGGCGGCAGCAATCCTTGAAACACCGGCATCGGCCCCGACAAAAACGTTGCACCGATCGCGGCGGCGATGACATGGGCGCCGAGTCGCCAACCGAAGCTAAGGCCGCCGAGATCGTCGAACCAGGAAACCACCGCCAACGCCGCGGCCAATCCGACGATCGCGATTGTCCCGCTCGGCGCCAAACCCGCCAGGGCGAGCATCAGCCAAGCGAACAGGACGACGGGGATGAGCGCGAGGCCGCCGCCGCGCGGCGTCGCGATGTCGTGCGCCGAGCGTTCGATCGGATGGTCGAGGATGGCGCGGCGCTCGAGCCAAGCGCGCACAATGCCGGTCAGCCATAGCGCCGCCGCGAAGACCGCGAGCGGCACGACGACCCAAGCCCAGAAATCCTGATCCG
>DATGLO010000686.1:0-3646 GCA_035294105.1 Allostellaceae bacterium | reverse complement strand
CGGGCGATGGTGCCGAGATTGTCGATCATCTCCTGCCGGCTCATGCCGATGCCGTTGTCGGAGATGACGAGGGTGCGCTTCTTCTTGTCGGGTTCGATGACGACGCGGAAATTGGCATCGCCTTGGGTCAAGGCCGGCTCGGTCAAGGCGAGGTAGCGCAGCCGATCGCAGGCATCGGACGCGTTCGAGATCAGCTCGCGGAGAAAGATTTCCTTTTCGCTGTAAAGCGAATGCGCAACAATTTCCAACAGGCGGGCAACTTCCGCCTGGAATTCCCGTTTCTCGCTCGCCATGACCCCGTTATCCCAGTTTCTTGGCCCCGTTGCCGGGCGCTAGCCCTAGCCGCCCCGAGATATGTGGCGGCAACGGCTATCCTGCAAGGGCCGAGCGGAGCCGTGGTAGGATGAGCCCATGAGCTATATCCAGAAGGTCCTGCAGCCGAACGAGACGCTGATCTATCAGGCCCGGCTGCACTGGCTGGTCTATGCGCGGGCCGTGCTCTTCCTCGTCATCGCCGTGGTGTTTGCCGTTGCCGGCTATTACGCCGGCGGCCAGGATCTGCTCCATGCAGCGCTGGCGCTAGCGGCCCTCTCTCTCTTGATCGCCGTGGTTTCGGGGATTCATGCCGCGATCAAGCGCGCCTCGACCGAGCTCGCCGTCACCGATCACCGCGTCATCTTCAAGCGCGGCATCATCAGCCGTTACACGATCGAGATGGCGCGCTCCAAAATCGAAAGCATCGATGTGCAGCAGAGCTTCTGGGGCCGCATCTTCAATTACGGCACCATCCTCGTGCGCGGCACCGGCGGCTCGCTCGAGCCGTTTCGCGACATCGAGCGTCCCATTCAGCTTCGCAGCTCGATCACCGCGTCCTAGGTCCGTCGCTGTCTACTCGCTGTCGCAAGAGGCCGAGCCGAGCGCGGCGCCGAGGATGCCGCCGCTCATGATGCCGATAATGGTGGCGCCGGGATTGCCGGAATCGCGGCTGATGGAGGAACCGATGAGCCCGCCCGAGGCGGCGCCGATCAAGCCGCCGACCAGCGCGTTATTGCACTGATAGGTCGCGGGCGCCGGGACCGGGACGGGCGCGGGCGCGTAATAAGGCTGTGGCGGCGGGGGCGCATAGGCATAGGGACCCGGCGCGACATAAACCGGCGGCGGCTCGGAAATCCATTCATGACCCCGCCAATAGGCGTCGGCCGAGTCGGGCAACAATGCCAGCGGTGCGGCGATCGCCAGCGCGAGCAGAGCGACGAGCGCGGCTTTGGCGGAGCGGTGACGGAATGGGAACAGGGCCATGGTGGCCTCCCTCAATGAGCCGTCATAGAACGGATCGGCGCGGCTCGTCCTTCCATATAGGTCCGCGCCCCGACGGAAGTTAGTCGGCGAAATGAAATTCTTGTCATCGGGCGGCATCGCAGCGGCCGGCATACTTGCGTTTCGGCCCGGGACACCCGATCATTCGCATATGGGCGTGTTTACCCCGGGAGCGCGGGTCCTGGCTGTGCTAGGGCCCACCAATACCGGCAAGACCCACCTCGCCATCGAGCGCATGCTCGGTCATCGCACGGGCATGATCGGCTTCCCGCTCCGGCTTTTGGCGCGCGAGAATTACGACCGGATCGTCGCCTTGAAGGGCACGCGCGCCGTCGCCTTGATCACCGGCGAAGAAAAGATCGTCCCGCCTCATCCGAGCTATTTCGTCTGCACCGTCGAATCGATGCCGCTCGACCTCGCCGCGGATTTCCTGGCGGTCGACGAGATCCAGCTCTGCGGCGATGCCGAGCGCGGCCATGTGTTCACAAACCGGCTGCTCCATGCGCGGGGTTCCTGCGAGACCATGTTCTTGGGCGCCGACACGATCCGCCCGCTCTTGAAGCGCTTGGTGCCCGAGGCCGAATATGTCAGCCGGCCGCGCTTTTCGACCTTGTCCTATTCCGGGCCGAAGAAGGTCACGCGCCTGCCGCCGCGCAGCGCCGTGGTCGCTTTCGCGGTTGCCGATGTCTTCGCGCTCGCCGAGGTGATGCGCCGCCAGCGCGGTGGCTGCGCCGTCGTGATGGGTGCCTTGAGCCCCCGCGCGCGCAATGCCCAGGTAGGGCTTTTCCAATCGGGCGAGGTCGATTATCTGGTCGCCACCGATGCGATCGGCATGGGCCTCAACATGGACCTCGACCATGTCGCCTTTGCCCGGCTCGCCAAGTTCGACGGCCGCGGTCCCCGGCGACTCGCCGCGGCCGAGATCGCCCAGATCGCCGGTCGCGCCGGCCGGCACATGGCCGACGGCACATTCGGTACGACCGGCGAGCTCGCGGGCATCGACGAGGAGATCGTCGAAGCGGTGGAAAATCACCGCTTCGATCCGCTGGTGCGGCTCTATTGGCGGAATGCCCGGCTCGATTACCGCTCGCTCGGCGGCCTGTTGAAGAGCCTCGAGGAAAAGCCGCATCTGCCGGGGCTCATCCCGGCACGCGAGGCCGACGATCATCTGGCGCTCGCGGCGGTGGCGAAGCTGCCCGATATTGCCGCGGCGGCGACCAACCCCGAAGCCGTGCGGCTCCTTTGGGAGGTTTGCCAGATTCCGGATTTCCGCAAGATCATGAGCGATACGCATGCGCGCTTCCTTGCGGCGATCTATCGCCATCTGATCGGGCGCACCGGCCGGTTGCCGATCGACTTCGTCGCCGGCCAGGTCAGCCGGCTCGACCGCACCGACGGCGATATCGATACGCTGATGGCGCGGATCGCGCATATCCGGACCTGGACCTATATCGCGCATCGCTCGGACTGGCTGACCGACAGTGCGGCCTGGCAGGAAAAAGCGCGCGCGATCGAGGATCATCTCTCGGACGCGCTGCATGACCGCATCACGCAGCGTTTCGTCGATCGCCGCTCCGCTTTCCTCGTCAAGCAACTGTCGTCGTCGCGCGAATTGCTCGCGTCGGTCAGCCGTGCCGGCGAGGTGAAGGTCGAGGGCCATCCGGTCGGGCGGCTCGACGGCTTCCGCTTCGTGCCCGATGCCGTGCCGAACACGGAAGCGAGCAAGACTTTGCTTGCGGCGGCCAACCGCGTGCTGCGCGGCGAGATCGATGCGCGGGTGAAGGAGCTCGCGGCTGCGCCGGATGACGAATTTGCGCTCGCCGCCGATGGTGCGCTGTTGTGGCGCGGCGGCAAGGTCGGCCGGTTGAGCCCGGGCGAAAGCGCGCTCGATCCGCAGATCGACGTCTTCGCCGGTCATTCGCTCGATCCGCCGCTGCGCGAGATCATTCGCCGCCGGCTGATGTCGTTCTGGGGCATGGAGAAGCGGCGCCGTCTCGCGCCGCTGGTCCGCGCCCGCCACGCCGAATTCGAAGGCGCGGCGCGCGGCCTCGTCTATCAGCTTTGCGAGGCGCTCGGCGCGCTGCCGGCGAGCGCGGTCGCGGCGCAATGCGCGGCGCTCAGCGGCGACGACCGCAAGCAGCTGGCGCGGCTCGGCGTGCGGCTCGGCACCGAAACGGTTTATCTCGACGGCATGCTGAAGCGCGAGCCGCAGGCGATGGCGGCGCTGCTATGGTCGTTGCAGCGCCAGGCTGCGGCGCCGAAAGTCCCCGGCGGCGTGGCCGCGCCGCGCGATGCTTCGATCAGCGACGAAGCCTATCGCGCGATGGGT
>DATGLO010000685.1:0-2331 GCA_035294105.1 Allostellaceae bacterium | reverse complement strand
CCACAGCTTGCGCAGGAGAATGACCCCCTTATCCGACTGGCCGAGCCGATCCTTGCTGCGGTCGACGATGCGGCCCTGTCCCGCGAGCGCGACGTTATCCTGGACGACGAATAGCCCGGGGTACTTCGGATCGATATCCTGGATGCGGATCTTGCCGGCGAGCACGTCGTCGGTGAGCTGGTTCGGGTCGGGCTCCATCTTCGCGCGCGGCGCCTCGTTGCCGCCCTTGGGCCGGAGCGCGACGGAAAGCGTCTGCATGTTCTCGTCGTCGATCGGCACGCGATAGGCCAGATATACCGTCCATTCCGGATGGCCGGGCGACGGCGGCAGGTCGAGGAAATGCACGTTGGGCATCATCCAATGCGCCGTACGCGTCGCGTTCGCGCCGCCGCCGCTGCGCGCGCCGACGCGCAGGATGCCGTAATCGGTCTCGGTCACATCGATCTCGGGCAGCTCGTTGAGGCCGTAGCTGTCGGTCGAGACGCGATGGACGAAATGGACATGCGTCTCGTCGAGATCGTTTTCGATGCGCTGGAAGTAATTGCACGGCACCGGATGGCGCGCGGCGACCGGCACGCTGTCGGCCCGTTCCATCTCGGGAAAGCGCGGGAATTCGGGCGCCTCGCCTTCGCCGAGATAGGCGAAGATCAGGCCAAGATATTCTTCCGTCGGATAGGCGCGCGCCCTGACCTTGCTGGCGAAGTTGGCTCTTTCCGCCGGCTGCTCGACGCATTGGCCGGCGCCGTCGAATTTCCAGCCGTGATAGAAGCAGCGGATGCAATCGCCCTCGACCCAGCCGAGATGGAGAGCGGTCTGGCGATGCGGGCAGCGATCTTCCAGCACGTGCGCCGTGCCGCTATCGCCGCGATAAAGCGTGAAATACTCGCCGAGAATCTGGATGCGCACCGGCCGCCCGGGTTCGAGCTCGCTGCCGATATAGACCGGTTGCCAGAAATGGCGGATGAAGCGGCCGGCAAGCGTGCCGGGGCCGGTATGCGCGAAATCGCGGGGATCGCTCACCGTCATAGGCTCCTCCAAGACCCGCCGATTATCGTCCAGCGGCCGCATCGAGGAAAGGGCGCAGCTCGGCAACGCATGCCGCCGCATGCGAATAGGGCAAGCCATGGCGCGCATGCGGGAATATATGCAGCTGCGCACCGGGCAGAAGGCGGTGCAGCGCTTCCGCCACCGGCACCGGAATGAAGGGGCTGTCATCGGGATGGAGCAGCAGCACCGGGCATGTGATCGCGCCAAGATGCGGCGAGAGATCGGCACCAACCAGCACGCCGAGCGCATTGAGGATGGATTCGGGCCGCCACGCCTCTTGCGCCCTGGCGAAGGTCGCCCAGCGCGCGGGCGACAGCGCGCCTTCGTAAAAACGGTCGTGCATGAAAATATCCGACCAGGCTTTGATGCCGCGCTCGTCGAGCTGCCGTCGCCATTGATCGACGCGCTCGATCGAGGCGCCGAGATGCGCGCCGTTGCTGACGGTCAGGGTCGCGATGCGCGCCGGTTGCGCCAGGGTCGCGGCGAGGCCGATAGTGCCGCCGATCGATTCGCCGACGAGATGGAAGCGCGCGAAGCCGGCGGCATCGGCGACGGCGAAAACATCGCCGATCAGTTCCTCGATCGACCAGGGATCGCTCGGCGCCGGGACATGCGAGCGGCCATAGCCGCGCATGTCGAAGGTGACGATCTTGTGGCGGTCGGCAAGCGCCGCGATCCATTCTTCCCAGATGCCGGGCCACGCGCCGATGCCGTGATGGAAAAGGATCGGATCGCGCGGGATTTCTCCCGGCGCGACCCGATCGATCACCTCGTAATACAGCGCCCCATGCGCCGTCTCGGCGAGCGGCATGCCCGGTCTAAGCTTTGCCCCAAAGGATCTTGGTCGCGCGGCGCGCGCCTTCGGCCATGGCCTCGAACTTCGCCCAGCAGATCGACGGGTGGCCGACGCGCGTGCCGATGCCGCAATCGGTGCCGGCGAGCACGTTCTCGCGGCCGACCAGCTTGGCATAACGCACAAGGCGCTGCGCGATCAGATCGGGATGCTCGATGAAGTCGGAATAATGGCCGATGACGCCGGGCACCAGGGTCGCGTCCTTCGGCAGCTTCACCTCTTCGAAAACGTTCCATTCGTGCTCGTGGCAGGGGTTCGAGGCTTCGATCGAAAAGCTGCCGGCATTCACCTTGAAGATGATATCGGCGATATCTCTGAGCGGGATGTCGTCGTGATGCGGGCCGTGGAAGCTGCCCCAGCACACGTGCAGCCGCACCTTGTCTTTGGGTATGCCCCTGAGCGCGCGGTTGAGGGCTTCGACGCGGAGCATG
>DATGLO010000684.1:0-5208 GCA_035294105.1 Allostellaceae bacterium | reverse complement strand
ATGGGGCGCGGCGACCAACGTATCGCGCAAATTACCCTCGACGAGCACACCGTCGTCCGCCGCAATCCCGACATCGAGCATGAGCGCCAGGTCGCGATCGACGATCTGCTCGCCGACAATCATTTCGCGCCGATTTCCGCGATCGACGGGCCGTTCCACCTCCATCTCAGCGTCTCCGAGAACCGCCTGCTGCTCGATATCCGCGACACGAAAGACCAGCCGCTCGAGCAGGTGGTGCTGCCGCTGTTGCCGTTCCGCAAGCTGGTCAAAGACTATTTCCTCATTTGCGGCAGCTATTACAGCGCTGTCCGCGAAGCGAGCCCGACGAAGATCGAGGCGATCGATATGGGCCGGCGTGCGCTGCACAACGAAGGCAGCAAAAAATTGTGTGAACGTCTCGCCGACCGCGTTGTTGTGGATGAGAACACCGCGCGGCGTCTTTTCACCTTGCTTTGCGTCTTGCATATCCGGGGTTAGGCGGGATGAAGCTGCCGGGAAGCGTGCTCTTCGCGTGCACCCTCAATTCGATCCGCTCGCCGATGGCGGCGGCGCTGATGAAGCGGCTGCACGGCCGTCGCGTCTTCATCGACTCCGTCGGCGTGCGGACCGCGCCGGTCGATCCGTTCGCGGTTGCGGTCATGGCCGAGCTCGGCATCGATCTCGAAAATCATCGGTCGAAGAGCTTCGACGAGCTCGAGGACACGTCGTTCGATCTTATCGTGTCGCTGTCGCCCGACGCGCAGCACAGCGCCGTCGAGCTGACGCGCAGCATGGCTTGCGAGGTCGAGTTCTGGCCGGTGCTCGATCCGACCGGTCTCGAAGGCAATCGCGAGGAAACCCTCGCCGCTTACCGCATGGTGCGCGATCAGCTGCAAAAGCGCATCCTCGAGCGCTTTCCGCGAACCGCAACCTGACATGCCGCTGATCCTTGCTTCCTCCTCGCCGCGCCGGCGCGAGCTTTTGGCGCAGATCGGCATCGTGCCGGATGCGATCGATCCCGCCGAGCTCGACGAGACGCCACGCGCCGAGGAATTGCCGCGTAAGCTTGCCGAGCGGCTCGCGGCCGAGAAAGCGCGCCTTGTCGCCGCGCGCCATCCCGGCGCTTTCGTGCTCGGCGCCGATACCGTCGTCGGCTGCGGCCGCCGCATCCTGCCGAAGGCCGAGAGCGCCGAAGAAGCGCGGCGCTGCCTCGCGCTGCTCTCGGGCCGGCGGCATCGCGTCCACGGCGGCGTCGCGCTGGTAACGCCGAGCGGCAAGTTGGTGCAGCGCCTCGTCGTCACCGCGGTCGCGATGAAGCGTCTCGCGCCGCAAGAAATCGATGCCTACCTCGCGAGCGAGGAATGGCACGGCAAGGCCGGCGGTTATGCCATCCAGGGCCACGCCGCGCGTTTCGTGCGCGAGATCGTCGGCTCTTACAGCAATGTCGTCGGGCTGCCGCTTTTCGAGACGGCGGCTTTGCTCGAAGGCCAAGGCTTTAGGCGGTGAGGGGATAGGGCGGTGACGCGCATCCTTGCGCTCCAGGTTTCTCCCGGCGAGGTCTGGGCCGCGCTGATCGAAGGGGGCGAACTCGTCGCGCTCAACCTCGCGCGCGAAGGGACGAGCGACGCCGTCGGTGCCGTGTTCCTCGGCCGGGTTGTCGCGTTGCGTCCGGAATTGCCGGCGGCGTTAATCGATATCGGCACCGTTCGGCCGGGCTTTCTCGATGCACGCGACGCCGACAAGCGACGCGGCATTGCCGGATTGACCGAAGGTGCGGCGGTGATGGTCGAAATCCTCAAAGTGGCGCGGGCCGATAAGGCCGCGGGCTTGCGGCTATTGCGGGCCGACGACCCGCGCCGCGATTCTTTTGCCGCTCAGGCGGCTGCTGCGACGCCGCCGGCGCGGCTCGATCGCCCCGAGCCCGCGATCGTTGCCGTTGCCAAAGCGTTTCTGACCTCGGCCGACGAAATTCGCATCGACGAGCGCGGCGCCCTCGCGGCGCTGCGCCAGGCTTTTCCCGAGCAAGCGGCAAAGATCGCTTTTCACGGCGATACCTTGCCGCTTTTCGAAAGTCTCGGAATCGCCGAGCAGGTCGATGGCGTCTTGCAGCCGCGGGTCGCGCTGCCGGGCGGCGGCGCGCTCTTTATCGAAGCGACGCAAGCCGCGACGATGATCGACGTGGACGGCGGCGAGCGCGCAGCCCTCGCCGCAAACCTCGAAGCCGCGCAAGCCGCGGCGCGGCAAATCCGTTTGCGCAATCTCGCCGGACCGATCGTCGTCGATTTCGTCGGCATGCGCCGGCGCGAAGACCGCGACAAGGTCGCCGCTCTATTCAAAGCGGCGTGCGAAAGTGCGGCGCTCGGCGCCGAATTCCTCGGCTGGACGAAGGTCGGGCATTTCGAGCTGATCCGGGCGCGGCGCGCGCCGGCGCTCGCGGAGATTCTCTATGAGCGCGGCGCCGACGGCGCCTGGCGCAAGAGCGCGCTGACCATCGCGCTCGAAGCATTGCGTAAAATCGCGCGCGAAGCGGCGGCGCAGCCGGGCAAGAGCATCGTGCTCGCGGCGCATCCCGATATCGTCGCGGCGCTTCATGACGGCGCGGGCCTCGCGGCGCGGCGATGGCTCGATGCGCGGCTCGGCCGGCCGCTTGCGGTCGAAACCGATCCGCGGCGCGCCCGCCCGGCGGTCGACATTCGCACGAACTGACTTATTTATATGCCGATGAGCCTTATATGCCGATGAGCGACGATCAGGCGAAAATCCCAGCGCGTACGTGCCCGATCTGCGGCAAACCGGCGGTAGAGCGTCACCGGCCGTTCTGCTCGCGTCGCTGCGCCCTCATCGATCTCGGGCGTTGGCTCGGCGGCAATTACGTCGTTCCGGCGCAACCCGAGAATGAGGAAGAAGAGGACCTGCCGCCGAGCGACGACGAGGGCTGACGCCGCCAGCAGCCGACCCGCGGGCTGGACAGATTCGACGATTTCTGCGATAAGCGCGCGCCCCTTCTCTCGACGAAGGCGGCGGCCCGGCGCCCAGGTAGCTCAGTTGGTAGAGCATGCGACTGAAAATCGCAGTGTCGGTGGTTCAATTCCGCCCCTGGGCACCACCCTTCTCCTCGATACATCTCCATTCGCCGCGGCTTGATTTCGGTCTTGTGTCGCGTTGTATCGGTCATGTCGTCTCGCCGCTTGGGGACATCGGCGATGCGGCCGCCGTATCGCCGGGCGATGGTTAACGGGGCTGCATCCCGACCGCTCGCCGTCGTGAGCTGAGAATAGGCATGGCCGGCGTTTCGATAAAGCTAACGGTCAGGGATCAGGGAGGCATTAGAATCGAGATCAGAGTTGAATTACCCTCTTCGCCGCGTCGCGTACGTCTCGCAATTTATTAACTCCTAGTATTCAACCCCAAGTACAAGTTCAGTTTGAAAAAGCCTTGCAAAACGGACGCGTCATACGATCTGCAATGCCGCATCTTCGCCGCCTATCGGGGGCGGCACCTGTTGACCGAGGCGAAGCAGGCGGCCGGGCTCGCCACCGCGAAAGGATAATGAGCGTGCCTGGCAGAAGGGCGAGGTGAGGATGCGCGATCATTCGATCTGGAGCTTTTGCTTTTGCCGCGGCCATGTGCCGGCCGATTTCTTCGGCGGCTGTCCGATCTGCAGCAATCAAGGCTTGGTCGAAGTGCCGATGCACTACATGCTCATCGCCACCGCCCCGGCGATGGAGCGGCGGCGGCTGGTTTTGGTGGACACCGGCTTCGAGCACGGCCGATCGATGACCGGCCGCGCTTTCGAGAATGTCGAGCAGCCGCGCATCACCCTTGCCAAAGCCGGGTTCCGTCCCGACGACATCGACACCGTCGTGCTGACGCATCTGCATTTCGATCACGCCGGCAATCTCGCCGCCTTTCCGAAGGCGCGCTTCGTCTGCCAGCGCCGCGAATACGATTTGTTGAGAGAGGCGATCGCGGCCGTGCCGGACACCTCGCCAGGGAAATCGCTCTGGGTGCTGTCGTCGATGGATCTCGATTCCTTCAAGGCCTTCGAGGACGCCGTCGCCGGCGGGCGGGTCGATTTCATCGACGGCGATGCCGAGGTCGCCGCCGGGCTTCACTGCCGCCTCGCCGCCGACAGCCATACCTTCGGCTCGCAATGGGTCGAGGTCGAGACCATGGCGGGGCCGCATGTCGTCGCCGGCGATTGCGTTTACTGGTACGCCAATCTCGAGCGGATGTGGCCGTCGGGCTATGTCCAAGGCAATCCGTGGAATCTGATGAAGACCTATGAGCGCATCCGCGCGCTCGTCGGCGAGGACCGGCTGCAGCGCGTCGTTCCCGGCCACGACATGCAGATCCATCGCCGCCATGCGAGCTGGACGGCCGGTCTGCATCCGGTCGCGGAGGTGCATCTGGCGGAAGGCGAGGCTTCGCGGCTCGGCAGCCGCTGCGTGCTCTGATCGCCCGCGCCGCGCCGGCCGGTCAGGCGTCTTCCATCGCCTCCGGCACTTTGTTCCATTCGAGCGACGGGTCGTAGCCCCAGACCCAATCGATGCCGCCATGGACGCTGCGCGCGCCCGAGGCGATCATCGATTTCTGCTGTGCCGCGTCGCGCATATGCTTGAACTGCGCGTTCGCCGCCGAGAGCCGCTGCACGGCGTGGACGCGCGGAATGCGGCAGCGGCGGAAATTCGCGAAGGCGGTGGCGGGATCGTCTTCGGCGGCGAGCCAGCGTGCGAGGACGTAGGTGTCCTCGAAGGCCATGCAGGCGCCTTGCCCGGCATTAGGCAGCATCGCATGTGCCGCATCGCCGATCATCTGGATGTTGCCGCGGCCCCAATTGCCGGTGATCGGCCGCGTGAAGAGGCCCCATTTCGAGCACTCGGTGACGAGGCTCAACAGCTTTTCCAGACGGGGTTCCGGGTTCGGGAAGCTGCGCCGCATCTCGTCGGGATCGCCGCGCGTCGACCAGCCTTCCTCGACCCATTTATCGGTGTCTTCCTGGGTGACGATGTTCACCAGCGATGTGCCGCGAATGTAATAGGCGAGGAGGTGACAGCCCGGGCCGACCCATTGGATGCGCCCGGTCGGCTCGAGGATTTCCGCCGGCACGTCGCTGCCTTTCAAGAGCGAGCGCCACACCATCTGGCCGGTATAGGTGGGATTGTCGTCGCCATAGAGCGCCTGACGCACGACGGAGCGCACGCCGTCCGCGGCGATCACGATATCCGC
>DATGLO010000683.1:0-4951 GCA_035294105.1 Allostellaceae bacterium | reverse complement strand
CGGTCTCGGCCGCGATCCGTTCGATCCGCGCGACAACATCCTGGCCGGCGCCGCGTACCTGCGCGAGATGCACGACCGTTACGGATCGCCGGGCTTCCTCGCGGCCTACAATGCGGGCCCGCAGCGTTATGACGAATACCTTGCGGGCGTGCGCGCTCTGCCGGCGGAGACGCGCGCCTATGTCGCTTTGCTCGCGCCCCTTGTCGGCGGCGAACCGCTCGAGCGCGTGACCGCGATTGCGCCTGATTCGCTCGCCTGGACGCGCTCTCCTTTGTTCGTCGTGCGCGCGAACGGCAACGCGAATGCAGCCCCATCGCAAGAACAGCGCGCGCCCGGTGACAACGCGACAGCACCACGAGCGCGGGACGCGGCAGCGCTTTCACCGCGCTCCTCCGGCCTCTTCGTCGCGCAAGCGAGTCCGGACCCGCAGCAATGACGCGCTCGTTGCCCAATCGCGATGTAGCGACCCCCAGCGCACAAGAGCGTGTGGTGAGGCGGGAGGGCGCAACCACGTCCGCACGATGGCAGGATAAAGGGGCGCGAGGTGCGCGCCAGGACGGTTGTGCGTTTTCAATAGCTTACATGCCGAAGCCGCGAGGTGCGCCGTCCCGGCGCAGCCTGCGGCTTCGGCACTTCTTCAATGAATTCCGTCGCTTGGCGCGATGTGCGGGGCCGCGGCCATGAGCGCCGAGGACGACTTCCGCATCCGGCCTGGCCGCATCCGCTCGACGCGCACGCAGCGGGCGCGGCCCTTCATCGCGCAGGCGCTCGCCGCCGCCCAGCGCGCCGGCGGCTCCGTCTCCCGCAAAGGGACGATCGGTCCCGGCCATCGCTCCCGCTTCGGCCGCGGCCAGCGCGCCTCGATCCAGGCCAACCGGCTCATCACGTCGCGCTCGCGCGGCGCCGTCGTCAAGGCACGCGTCGTCCGCCACGGCGCACGCGGCGCCTCGCTCGTGACCCATCTCGGCTATCTCCGGCGCGAGGGCGTCACCCGGGACGGAGAGAAGGCGCGGCTCTTCGGTCCCGGCACCGATGAAGCCGATCCGAAGGCTTTCGCGGAGCGCTGCGCCGACGACCGCCATCACTTCCGCTTCATCGTGTCGCCGGATGACGCGATCGAGATGGCGGACCTCAAGCGGTTCACCCGCGACCTGGTCGGCCAGATGGAGAAAGATCTCAGGACAAGACTCGACTGGGTGGCGGTCGACCACTGGAACACCGAGCACCCGCATGTCCACCTGATCGTGCGCGGCGTTCGTGACGACGGCGAGAACCTCGTCATCGCGCGCGACTACATCAAGGAAGGCATGCGCGACCGCGCGCGCGACCTGATCACCCAAGAACTCGGCCTGCGCACCGACCACGACATCCGCACCGCGCTGGAGCGCCAAATCGAAGCCGAGCGCTGGACGAACCTCGACCGCCAGCTTGCCCGCGATGCCTATCGCACCGGTATCATCGACCTCGCGCCGCGCGCCGGCCGTCAGCCCGACGAATTCCACGCGCTGAAGGTCGGACGCCTGCGCAAGCTGGAGGCCCTCGGGCTCGCCGACCAGATTGGGCCAAGTCAATGGGTCATCTTCGATCAGGCCGAGAAGAGTTTGCGGGAGCTCGGCGAGCGTGGCGACATCATCAAGCGGATTCATCGCGGCCTCGCCGAGCGCGGTATCGAACGCGGGCCTTCGAGCTACGTGCTGGCCGGCGAAAGCCTGGACGAGCCGATCGTCGGCCGCTTGCTGGCGCGCGGGCTCGACGACGAGCTGAAGGGCACCGCCTACGCCGTCGTCGACGGCGTCGATGGCCGCACCCATCACATCAGGCTCGCCGATCTCAACGCGGCCGGAGACTCCGCCCCGGGCTCGATCGTCGAGCTGCGCCGGTTCGACGATGCGCAGGGCCGGCGGCGTGTCTCGCTCGCCGTCCGGTCGGACCTTCCGCTCGAGCAGCAGATCACAGCGAACGGCGCCACCTGGCTCGACCGCCAGGCCATTGCGCGCGAGCCAGTCCCGCTTGGCGCCGGCGGCTTCGGCGCCGAGGTCCGCGACGCGCTCGACCGTCGCGCCGAGCATCTCATCGCTCAGGGCCTGGCCGAGCGGCAGAGCCGCGGGGTCAGCTTCAGCCGCAACCTGATCGAGACGCTGCGGCGTCGCGAGCTCGATGCGCTGAGCGAGCGCCTCGCCGCCGGGACCGGACGGACGGCCGTCAAATCCAATGCCGGCGAGTACGTCGCGGGCACCTACCGCCGCCGCTTCGATCTCGCCTCGGGACGCTTCGCGATGCTCGACGACGGCCTCGGCTTCCAGCTCGTGCCGTGGTCGCCCTCGCTCGAACAGCATCTCGGCCGCCATGTCTCCGGCGTCGCACGCGGCGACGGCGGCATCGACTGGAGCTTCGGCCGCAAGCGGGGCATCGGCCTGTGATGAGACGATCGCCCAAGGACAGCGCCTGATGTCCGCGACGAAGATTCTCTGGGGTCAGATCCTCGTCGTCGCGCTGATCATCCTCGCGACAACCTGGGGCGCGACGGAATGGACGGCATGGCGATTGGGCTTCCAGGCGCCGCTCGGCGCGCCCTGGTTCATCCTGTTCGGCTGGCCGATCTACTATCCCCCGTCCTTCTATGCGTGGTGGTTCTTCTACGACGCCTATGCGCCGGCGATCTTCGTCGAAGGCGCCTACATCGCGGCGTCGGGTGGGTTCATGGCGATCGCAGTCGCGATCGCCATGTCGGTGTGGCGGGCGCGCGAGGCGAAGAACGTCGACACCTATGGCTCGGCGCGATGGGCCCGGCCCGATGAAGTGAAGGCCGCCGGCCTGCTCGTCCCCGACGGCGTCGTGCTCGGCAAGCTCGGCCGCGACTACCTCCGGCACGACGGACCCGAGCACGTCCTCTGCTTTGCCCCGACCCGAAGCGGCAAGGGCGTCGGGCTCGTCATCCCGTCCCTGCTCACTTGGCCGGGCAGCGCCATCGTCCACGACATCAAGGGCGAGAACTGGCAGCTCACCTCCGGCTTCCGCGCCCGGCACGGTCGCGTGCTGCTGTTCGATCCGACCAATGCGAGGTCGTCGGCCTACAACCCGCTGCTCGAAGTCCGGCGCGGCGAATGGGAAGTCCGCGACGTCCAGAACATCGCCGACATCCTGGTCGATCCGGAAGGATCGCTGGAGAAGAGGAACCATTGGGAGAAGACCTCCCATGCGCTGCTGGTCGGCGCCATCCTCCACGTGCTCTACGCGGAGGAGGACAAGACGCTCGCCGGCGTCGCCTCCTTCCTCTCCGATCCCCGCCGACCGATCGAGTCGACGCTCGCCGCCATGATGAAGACCCCGCATCTCGGAGAAGCCGGACCGCACCCGGTCATCGCGAGCGCCGCGCGCGAACTCCTCAACAAGTCGGACAACGAGCGAAGCGGCGTGTTGAGCACCGCCATGTCCTTCCTCGGCCTCTACCGCGACCCCGTCGTCGCGGCCGTCACGCGCCGCTGCGATTGGCGCATCACCGACATCGTCGGCGGCGCGCGGCCGACGACGCTCTACCTCGTCGTGCCGCCGTCCGACATCGCGCGCACCAAGCCGCTGATCCGGCTGATCCTCAACCAGATCGGACGACGCCTGACGGAAGATCTCCATACCAAGGCCCGCCGTCACCGCCTGCTTCTCATGCTCGACGAGTTTCCGGCGCTCGGCCGCCTCGACTTCTTCGAGAGCGCACTGGCGTTCATGGCCGGCTATGGGTTGAAGTCGTTTCTGATCGCGCAGAGCCTCAACCAGATCGAGAAGGCCTACGGCCCGAACAACTCGATCCTCGACAATTGCCATGTGCGAGTGAGCTTTGCGACCAACGACGAGAGGACCGCCAAGAGGGTCAGCGACGCGCTCGGCACGGCGACCGAGCTGCGCGCCATGCGCAACTATGCCGGCCATCGCCTGAGCCCCTGGCTCGGACACCTGATGGTGTCGCGCTCCGAGACGGCGCGCCCGCTGCTCACGCCGGGCGAGATCATGCAGCTCCCGCCCGCCGACGAGATCGTGATGGTCGCCGGCACACCGCCTATCCGCGCCAAGAAGGCGCGCTACTTCGAGGACCGGAGATTACAGGCGCGCATCTTGCCGCCGCCGGTGCTGAAGGCGGCGGAACACCATCAGGCGAATGACTGGACCGGCAGGCCCCTGCCGCCGCGACCTTTGCAGGAGGCCGCGGCACCCGTGAGCGGCATGGATGACGAGGACCCGACCGGCTCCGAGAAGCGGCGCCAGCCGGAGCTCAGTCGCGTGGCCCCGGTGGAGAAGAAGCCGCCGATCGACAACGAGTTCGAGATCGATCCCAATGATGACGAGCCTGACGACGCCGCGCGGCTGAGCCGCATGAACCATCTCGTCCAGGGCCTCGCGCGCCAGGTCTCCCTCGATCCCAACGACGGCATGGAGCTGTAGGCCGCCATGCCGAATCCGAACAAGAAGCAGCGGCTCTCCGTCTATCTCGAACCCGGCGTGACCAGGGCACTGGCGGAATATGCCGCGCGACGCGCCCAGTCGCGCTCCCTCGTCGCAGAGGCGGCCATTGCTTCATTCCTGTCGCCCGACGCCGCCGAGCGGCAGGAGGCGGCGCTCACCAGGCGGCTCGATCAGCTCGATCGCCGCATGGCGCGTCTCGAGCGTGACCTCGGCATCGCCGTCGAGACGCTCGCGGTCTTCGTCCGCTTCTGGCTGACCACCAACCCGCCGCTGCCCGAGCCCGCGCAGGCCGCCGCCCGCGCGAAGGTCGGCGAACGCTACGACGCCTTCGTGGCCGCGCTCGGCCGGCGGCTCGCCAAGGGGCCAAAGCTCGGCCAAGAAATCTCCGAGGACGTTCCGGGCGAACCGAGTAACGAATAAGCGAGATCACGACGCTCGCAAGTCGTCAGCGGCTTCGCCGTTTCCCTGTCTTTGCACGCTACACTACGACGACCCC
>DATGLO010000682.1:0-2149 GCA_035294105.1 Allostellaceae bacterium | reverse complement strand
GCGCAATCGGTCCGACGAATTCATCGGCAGCCTCGTCAATGCCTATATCGCCTCGGGCGGCCGGGCATTCGGTGTCAAGGCCGGCCAATCCTACGTCGATGTCGGCACGTTCAACGGCTATCGCGCCGCAATGGAGCTGCTTGCCGAAACGCGCGAGGCGCCGCCGTCGTGGCGCGGTGCACGCGAGACGCTTGTTCCGCAACGGGGGGAGGTCAGGCCATGACCATGACGATAGAGAGCAAGAAATTCACGCTGCCGAGCGTTGCCGATCCGCAGCGCGCGGTAATGGACGCCTCTGACGTCGCGATCGTCGTCGCACATCCCGATGACGAGAGTGTCGGCTGCGGCGCGCTGCTCCTGCGCCTGCGCGACGCCCACCTTATTGTTGTGACCGACGGCGCACCGCGCAATCTCGCTGATGCGACCCTCTACGGCTTCGAGGACGCCGAACATTATCGGCATCGGCGCGCCACGGAACTCGCCGACGCGATGCGGCTCGCCGACGTTCGCTCCGTCACCATGCTCGACGTGCCGGATCAGGAGACCTGCCGTCAGCTCGCCGATGTCGCGCAGAGACTGGCGCGTTTCTTTGCGGCGCGACGCATCACGACCGTTCTCACACATGCCTATGAAGGGGGCCATCCCGATCACGATGCCACGGCTTTCTGCGTTCACGCCGCCGCTGCATTGCTCGGCGAGGAAGCGCCGCGAATCATCGAAATGCCCTTCTATCACCTCGGCGAGCGCGGCATGCGCGTGCAGGCCTTTTGCGACGGCGATGAAGGAACAGTGCTGCGGCTCGAAACCGGCGAAGAATGTCTGAAACAGAGACTTCTGCGCTGTCACAAGACGCAGACGCGGACCTTGAGCGCCTTCTCGCTCGAGGCGGAGCGCTATCGCGCGGCGCCGACGTATAATTTCGTGGCTCCGCCCAATTTCGGACGCGTGCTTTACGCCAGCTTCGATTGGGGGCTTGCGCCGGCCGAATGGCCGCAACTCGCGCACGCAGCCTGGCAAAAGCTCGGAATGCGGGGCTACGCGTGCGCCTGAAAGTTCTGAATGTCGCCTATCCCTTTGCGCCGGTCGGACCCGATACGGCCGGCGGGGCGGAACAGATTCTCTTAACTCTCGACCGTGCGCTCGTCGCTGCGGGTCACGTCTCACACGTGATGGCTGAAGAAGGTTCGCAACTGGCGGGAAACCTGATCGCCATGCCGCGCGCAGACGTGATCGATACGCGGGCGAAACAGCGCGTCCATGCGGCCTATGCCGCAGCGCTCCGGCAAGAGGCGGCAAAGGCCGATGTGATCCATATGCATGGCGTCGATTTCGACGCCTATCTGCCGCCGCCGGGCCCCCCCGTGCTCGTAACGCTGCACCTGCCGATCTCCTGGTACGCCGATCTTCGGCCCAAGCGCCCGCGAACCTTTCTCCATTGCGTCTCGGCTTCCCAGCATCGGGAGGCTGCGGGCGTGAACCTTTTGCCGCCCATCGAGAACGGCATAGATATCGAAGCCTTTGCCGGGCAGGAGCAAAAGCGCGGATTCGCACTGATGCTTTCACGCATCTGTCCGGAGAAAGGGGTGCATCTCGCGCTCGATGCCGCGCGGCTTGCCGGCATCCCGCTCATCATCGCCGGACAGGTCTTCCGCTACGCCGAGCATCGCGATTATTTCGAGACGGAAATCGTGCCGCGTCTCGACGGCGCGCGGCGCTATCTCGGCCCTGTCGGGCCGGCGCACAAGCGGCGGCTGCTGAAGGCCGCCTGCTGTGTGCTCATCGCTTCGACGGTGCCGGAGACGAGCTCACTCGCCGCGCGCGAGGCGCTCGCCGCGGGAACGCCGGTCATCGCCTTCCGGCGCGGCGCGCTGATCGATACGATCGAGGAAGGGACAGGCTTTCTCGTCGACGACGTCGCCGAAATGGCGGCAGCAATCGGCCGAACGCGCGAGATCGACCCGCAGACGTGCCGCGCCTTGGCGCGGCGGCGCTTCTCGGATCGCGACATGATCGCGCGCTATCTCGATCTTTACCAGCGCCTCGCCTGCTGCGACGCGCCTCAGTTCGGAGACGCGGCGTGAGGCTCGAGCTCGTCGAGCAAGAGGCAGAATTCCGGGCGCTCGAACCTGAATGGTGGGATCTTTGGGCA
>DATGLO010000681.1:0-3095 GCA_035294105.1 Allostellaceae bacterium | reverse complement strand
TCGCCGGCCGCGAAAAAATTGCAAGAAAACCGGCCTTGGGACCCCGGAAACTGGCAAATCCAAAGCAGCGCGACGCCTCAGAAATGAGCCAAAGTCACGCGGTTCTCGATTACTTCACGAACGACGAGGAAGGTCGTCGAGCAAATCCCGAAGCGGGTATCGCCGCGCCGCGCCTCGACGGAAATGCGCTGGTCTTCCGGCTTTGCCGTGCCGCCCGCCAGCACGACCTGCCCGCGCGGAATGGCGATTGTCTGCATGATCAGCCCGGTCGCCGGCTCCCAGAGCCAATAGCCGACCTGATCGTGAAACGTGATCTTTTCTTCCGGCGTGTTGATGTGGATGTGATAGCGCAAGCCGTAAAGGAGCTGCGGCCCGTTGGTCTGAGGATCGATCGGATCCATGCGGATATGCTCGCGGAAGACGCGCCGCTCCGGCCCGTCAGCTTTCGGATTGATGTCGACGCCCTTATCGGACTGCCACACGCCGGCGAGGCGGCGCAGCGGACCGAGATTGGCCAGCGTGTCGGGCGAGGCATCCTCGGGCTCCGTGAAGATGTCGTCAGGAATATTTGGCATCGGTTTTCCCTTGGTCCTAATTCGCTTTTCCCATTCGCTTTTCCATTGCCCGCACTTCGGCGCGGGCGATCGAGCGCAGATGTACCTCGTCGGGCCCGTCGACGATCTGCAGGTAGCGACCATGCGTCCAGATATCCGGGAGCGGCGTGTCTTGCGTCAGGCCTTTGGCACCGAAGACCTGCATCGCACGGTTGGCGATAGCAACCTCGATCCGCGGCACGATCACCTTGATCAGCGAGACCTCGCGGCGCGCCGCCTTGGCGCCGAACTGATCGATCAGCCAGGCGGTCTTGAACACCAGCAGCCGCGCTTGCTCCAATTCGATCCGCGAGAGCGCGATCCATTCGCGGATCGTGCCGTGCTCATGAAGCATCTGCCCAAAGGTGCGGCGCTCGAGGCTGCGCTGGATCATGAGAGCGAGCGCGCGCTCGGCCGCGCCGATGGCGCGCATGCAGTGATGAATGCGGCCGGGTCCCAGCCGCGCCTGCGCCAGGGCGAAGCCGCCGCCTTCCTCGCCGAGCAGATTCTCGGCCGGCACGCGCACCTTGTCGAACAGCACCTCGCAATGACCGTTGCCGTGGACGTGATGCATCACCGGCGGATTGCGCACGACGGTAAGCCCTTTCGCGTCCGCCGGCACCAGCACCATGCTTTGCCGGCGATGCGCTTCGCTGCGCTCGGGCGATGTCTGGCCCACGACGATGAAGATCTTGGTGCGCGGATCGGCGGCATTGGTGATCATCCATTTGCGGCCGCTGACCACCCAATCGCCGCCATCGCGGGTGATCGCGGTGCGGATGTTGGTCGCATCGGAGGAGGCGACATCGGGCTCCGTCATGGCGAAGGACGAACGGATGCGGCCGTCGAGGAGCGGCTTCAGCCATTGCTCTTTCTGCGCCGGCGTCGCCGCGAGATGTAAAAGCTCCATATTGCCGGTATCGGGCGCGCTGCAGTTGAACACCTCGGAAGCCCAATCGATGTGGCCCATGATCTCGGCGCAAGGCGCGTAATCGAGATTCGACATCTGCGTGCCCGGCTCGTCGGGCTTGAGGCCGGGGAGGAACAGATTCCAGAGCCCCTGCGCGCGCGCTTTGGCCTTCAGGTCTTCGATAAAAGGCGGCGGAAAAACGCCCTTGTCCTCGAACGCGGCGTATTCCGACTCGCGCGGCGCGACGTGCTCGTCCATGAATTGCTTGACCGCGGCCTGGATGCGCTGCGATTTTTCCGAGAATGCGAAATCCATGGCGCCGCTCCGCCGGTTGTGTGACGAGGAATGTTAGCATGATGCGAAGAATTGTCCTCGCCGGCCTGCTCGCGCTGCTTCCTTTAAGCACGCATGCCCGCGAGATCAGGGCGACCGCGCCCGCCGAGATCATCAGCGCGGTCAACAACGCCAAGCCCGGCGATATCATCACCGTGGCGCCGGGCCGCTACGAGCTGCCGGGCTTGCGCATGAGCAGGGCGGGCGATCCCAAGCACAAGATCGTGCTGCGTGCGGCCAAGACTGGTACCGTCGCGCTGCGCTCGACAGCGACGGAATTTATCAAGATCAGCGCGCCGGACTGGGTGGTCGAGAATTTCGATATCGGCGGCACCTGCCTTGACGACAGCGATTGCGAGCATGCTTTTCATATCGTCGCACGCGCCGATCGCACGATCATCCGCGGCAACCGCGTCCACGACTACAACGCGCATATCAAAGGCAATGGCGAGAACGGCCGGTTTCCGCGCGACGTGCTGATCGAGGACAACTGGCTTTTCGATACGCGGCCGCGCGTCACCGATAATCCGATCGGGCCCATCGACGTGGTCGGCGGCGCGGATTGGACGGTGCGCGGCAATCTCATCGCCGATTTCGCCAAGCGGCTCGATCATCCGCCGATGCGCACGGACGATTGGAGCTACGGCATCTTTCTAAAGGGCAATTCGGCGCGTGGGATGATCGCCGGCAATATCGTCGGCTGCATCGTCACGGCGCCGCCGACGCCGTCGATCCGCGGCATCTCCTTGGGTGCCGCCGGCACCGGGCCGGGCCTTTGCGATAAAGGCGGCGACTGCACCACCGAGCACCGCCAAGGCACGATTTGGGGCAATATCGTCTTCAACTGCCCGGCGGAGCCCGGCATTTATCTCTTCCAGGCGCAGGACACGCTGGTCGACGGCAACCTGGTCGTCGGCAGCAAGGGAATCGAAGCCGAGGGCATCGAGACGAGCGCGTTGATCGCCGATAACCGCGTCGAAGGTGCAGTCGATGCTTTCGCGGGCGCGTCGGTCACCTCGAAGAACAACACGATCATCGACGCGCGCGCGGCGCAGCGCGACGACCTGATGCCGCTGCTCGGCAAGGTATCGGCGAAGCCCGGCAGCGCGCTCGAGCACGCCGCGAAAGAGCTCGCCGCCTACCACGCTTATCGCGAAGCGCTGGCGGCGCCGGAGAAGCCGTAGCCGCCGTCGTCCGGCGGGTTCTTGGCCGGACGCGGCTCGACGCCCAGCGGATAAAGGTTCTGATATTCCGGCATC
>DATGLO010000680.1:0-6491 GCA_035294105.1 Allostellaceae bacterium | reverse complement strand
CTGCTCGTCCATGGCGACGCGGATCAGGTGGTCGAACCATCGGCGCATCCCGAAGCCCTCGCCGCGCTGCAAGCGGCGGGGGTGACGGTGCAAGGCCTGCTGCGGCCCGGCCTCGGCCATGGCATCGACGCCGAAGGCCTCGCCCGCGGCGGCGAGTTCCTAAAAGCGGCACTCGGGGTTTAACCCCGTCACTTCCCGTCGAAGTAGGGCGTCAGTTTCGCGAGCATCGCCGGATCGTCCCAAGTCGCGCCGCCTTCTTCCTTGCCGAGGATCGTGCCGTCGGCCGAGATGAGATAGCTCGTCGGCAGCCCCTCGGCGCCGAATGCCGTCGTCGCCGCGGTTTTGGGATCGAGGTAGATCGCGAGATCCGTGATGTCGTGCTGCCGGAGGAACGGCCCGACGACGCTGTCGCCCTGGCGATCCTCGGAAATCGCGAGCACGGTCAGCTTGTCGCCAAGCCGCGCTTGAAGCCTTTGCAGCGAGGGCATCTCCTCGACGCAAGGCCCGCACCAGGTCGCCCAGAGATTGACGAGAAGAAGCTTGCCTTTGAAATCCGAAAGCTGCTTTTGCGCGCCGTCGCGAGTCGCGAACTGCAACGCCGGCGCTGGCAGCGGTGCGGGGAGCGCGGTAAACTCGCCCAAATTCGGGCTCGCTGTTGAGGCGGCGGGCGCTTGCGGCATCCCATCGCCTGTCTTTGCCATCGGGGGGGTGGGCTCGATGCGGGCGGGACGCAAGGACAGCACCAGCAGCGCCGCACCGCAGAGGACGAGCAGCACCGTGAGCGCGCGGATTGTGAATTTCCATTTAGCCGGCATCGCGCCATGAGCGCAGCACGGACCAGAGCGCCCGTCAATGCGCCCCGGACCAATCTTGCCTGGGGCGGGCGTTTCGCCGCAGCGCCGAGCGAGATCATGCAGGCGATCAACGCCTCGCTCGACATCGACAAGCGGCTCTATGCGCAGGATATCGCCGGCTCGCTCGCGCATTGCGCGATGCTGGTCAAGCGCCGCATTATCTCGCGCGCCGACGGCGCCGCGATCGCCAACGGCCTTCGCCGCATCCAGCGCGAGATCGAGGGGGGCAAGTTCCCCTTTCGCATCGAGCACGAAGACATCCACCTCAATATCGAGGCGCGGCTTTCCGAGCTGATCGGCGCGCCGGCCGGGCGTCTTCACACCGCGCGCTCGCGCAACGACCAGGTCGCGACCGATTTCCGCCTCTGGACGCGCGACGCGATCGACCGCCTCGACCGCCAGATGATGGCGCTGCAAGCGGCGCTGATCGCGCAGGCCGAGCGCCACAGCGACACGATCATGCCCGGCTTCACCCATTTGCAGGTCGGCCAGCCGGTGACCTTCGGCCATCACCTCCTCGCTTATGTCGAGATGCTCGGTCGCGACCGCGGCAGGTTTGCCGATGCGCGCAAGCGCCTCAACGAATCGCCGCTCGGCGCGGGCGCGCTTGCCGGCACCTCGTTCAAGATCGACCGCGCGATGACGGCGAAGGCGCTGGGCTTCGACCGTCCGGCGGCGAATTCGCTCGACGCGGTCTCGGACCGGGACTTCGCGCTCGAATTTCTCGCCGCGGCGGCGATCGCCGCGACGCATCTCTCGCGCCTCGCCGAAGAGATCATCCTCTGGCTGACGGAGCCGTTCCGCTTCATCCGTTTGAGCGACGCCTTCACCACCGGCAGCTCGATGATGCCGCAAAAGCGTAATCCCGACGCCGCCGAGCTGGTGCGCGCCAAGGCCGGGCGGTTGATCGGCACCGTGGCGGGGTTGCTCGCGGTGATGAAGGGCTTGCCGCTCGCTTACGCCAAGGACATGCAAGAAGACAAGGCCCCGGTCTTCGACGCTGCCGACAGCCTCGCCTTGTGCCTTGCCGCGTCGGCCGGCATGGTGCGCGACATGAAAGTCGACAAAGAGGCGATGCGGCGCGTCGCGCAAAGCGGCTTCTCGACCGCGACCGATCTCGCCGACTGGCTGGTCCAGCATTTGAAGATTCCGTTTCGCCAGGCGCATCACATCACCGGCGCGCTCGTCGCACGCGCCGAGGCGCTGCAATGCGATCTCGCCGAATTGCCGCTCGCCGAAATGCGCAAGGTGGAAAAGCGCATCACGCCGGCGCTCTTCAACGTGCTGACGGTCGAGCGCTCGGTCGCGAGCCGCACGAGCTTCGGCGGCACCGCGCCCGCGAATGTCGCGCGCGCGGCCGCCAGCGCGCGGCGGCGTTTCTTGCGAGAGACGAAATGAATAGCAAAATCGGCCGCGGCCTAGTTGACCCTCTTCGCCCTTTGGGGGGAGAGGGTGCGAGCGCTGGCGAGCGGGTGAGGCGGCGCGGCGGAATAACCACACCTCACCCTCGCCCTTCCTCTCCCCGCCGCTCCGCGCAGAGAGGGAAAACGATGCTTGCCGTCGCGCTCATCGCGCTTGCGCTCGCCGGCTGCGGCAAGAAGGGCCCGCCGCAACCGCCGCCCGGCTCGACCGTCACCTATCCGCAGCAGACATATCCGCAACAGTGAGCGCGCGCGCAACGCCAGCCGGCCGGGCAGCGCGCCCCGAAAACCCAGGGGCGCCCGAAATCGCCTATCGCGACGGGGCGCTGGCGATCGAAGAGATTCCGCTCGCCGCGATCGCGGACGAGGTCGGCACGCCCTGCTACGTCTATTCGAGTGCGCAGATCGCGCGCCGCTACCGGGAATTTGCCGGAGGCTTCGGCGCGATCGCCCCGTCGATCTGCTATTCCGTCAAAGCCAACCCCAACCTTGCGGTCATCCGGTTGCTAGGTCGGCTCGGCGCCGGCGCCGATGTCGTTTCCGAAGGCGAGATGCGCCGCGCCCTCGCCGCCGGCATCCCTGGCGACCGCATCATCTTTTCGGGCGTCGGCAAGACGGAAAGCGAGCTCGACTTCGCGCTCGCGCATGATGTCCACCAGATCAACGTCGAATCTTTGGCCGAGCTCGAAACCTTGAGCGCGGTGGCGCAGCGCCTGGGCAAGACCGCGCCGGTCGCGATCCGCGTCAATCCCGATGTCGACGCGCGCACCCACGCGAAGATCACCACCGGCAAGAAGGAAAACAAATTCGGCATCGATCTCGCCCATGCGCGCGCCGCCTATAAACGCGCGCAAGCCCTGCCCGGAATCGCGCCCGTCGGGATCGCAGTGCATATCGGCTCGCAGCTGACCAGCCTCCGGCCCTTCGAAATCGCGTTCCGCCGCGTCGCCGAGCTTTATCGCGCGCTGCGCGCCGAGGGCGTGCCGCTCGATCGCCTCGATCTCGGCGGCGGGCTCGGCATTCGCTATGCCGAGGAGACGCCGCCGGCGATCGCCGATTACGGCGCGATGGTCGCGCGGATCTGCGGCAATCTCGGCGCCAGGCTCTCTTTCGAGCCGGGCCGCGCCCTGGTCGGCAATGCCGGGGTGCTGGTGGCAAAAGTCGTCTATGTAAAGCAAGGGATCAGTCATCGCTTTGTCATCCTCGACGCGGCGATGAACGATCTGATCCGCCCGGCATTGTACGAGGCGTGGCACGAGATCTTGCCGCTGAAACAAGCGACCGGCCGGCGCGGCTTCAAGGAGGCCGAGGTCGTCGGGCCGGTTTGCGAGACCGGCGATACCTTTGCCGCCAAGCGCAAGCTCCCGCCTCTCGAAGCCGGCGACCGCGTCGCGCTGATGTCCGCAGGCGCCTATGGCGCTTCGATGAGTTCGGGATACAATACGCGCTTGCCGACGCCGGAAGTGTTGGTCAACGGCACGCAATTCGCCGTAATAAGGCCCCGGCCAAGCTACCAGGCGATCCTGGGCGAAGATCGGATTCCGCCCTGGCTCGCCGAAAATTGATCGCCCGCGCCATTGGCGGGGCAAAAAGGCCGGCTAAGGACCTGATGGCCCTATGAGCATCGATGCCGCAACGCCGCCCAGCGCCCCACCCTCCGATCGCCGGGGCGGGCCGCCGCGCCTCAAACGCCGCCTCAGCCTCGCCGCGGTCACGCTGACCTGGGAGCGGCTCTGGCCGGCGCTGTGGCCGGTGGTCGCGGTCGTCGGCGTTTTTCTCGCCCTCGCCTGGTTCGACGTGCCGGCGCGGATCGGCGCTTCGCTCCACTGGTTGCTGCTCGCTGTTTTCGTCGCGCTGTTGACGCTCGCGGTGCTCGACGGCATGCTGCGCTTTACCTGGCCAAGCCGCGAGGATGCGCGGCGCCGCCTCGAAACCGCGAGCCGGCTCTATCATCGCCCGCTGACCGCCATCGAGGATCGCCTCGCCAGCGGCCACGACGATGCGGCGAGCGCCGCGCTGTGGCGCGCGCATCAAGAGCGAATGGCGGCGGCGGCGCGGCAGCTCAGGGTCGGCGCGCCCGAAGCGGGTCTTCTGCGCCGCGATCCTTTCGCGTTGCGCATCCTGCTTGCCTTGCTCGTGCTCGTTTCGCTGATCGATGCCGGCGACGATTGGGGCACGCGGCTGGTCGGCGCCTTCAATCCCGGCGCCTCGCGCGGCGCCGCGGCCGTGTCGACGCTCGATATCTGGGTAACGCCGCCCGACTACACCGGCCTGCCGCCGCAATTCCTGCCGGCGCGTAGCGACAAGATCGTCTATGTGCCGATCGGCAGCACCGTGCTCGCCCAGGTGCATGGCGGACGCAATCCGCCGCGGCTGAAGCTCGACGCCGCGACCAGCAATTTCTCCAAGCTCGACCAGCATGATTTCAAAGGCACGGCGACGATCAAGGCCGGCAAGCGCCTCGCCGTCGAGCAAGACGGCGTTA
The DNA here is from genome assembly GCA_035294105.1 of Allostellaceae bacterium. Taxonomy (GTDB): domain Bacteria; phylum Pseudomonadota; class Alphaproteobacteria; order ATCC43930; family CGMCC-115725; genus CAIKMD01. Next base: position 1,731 of record DATGLO010000680.1, on the reverse strand, counting down.
CGCTCGGCGCGTGGAATATCGCCGTCGTGGCGGATCACCCGCCGATCATCGGCTTCGCCAAGCCGCCTTCGCATACCGACCGCATGGCGCTGCGGCTCGATTACAAGGCGAGCGACGATTACGGCGTCGAAAGCGCGACCGCCGTCATTCATCGCCTCGATAATGCCAACCTGCCGCCGATCACCCTCGCGCTGCAGCTGCCCGGCGAGCATCTGACCGATGCCAAGGGCACCGGATATTTCGACCTGACCTCGAATCTCTGGGCCGGCATGCCGGTGCGCATCCAGCTTCAAGCGAAGGACGCGCTCGGCCAGGTCGGGACCAGCGACATGGTCGAGACCGTGCTGCCCGAGCGCCAATTCAATAACCCGGTCGCCAAAGCGCTGATCGAGGAGCGCAAGGAGCTGGCGCGCGACCCGAGCGACAAGAACGACGTCGCCGACACGATCTCTGACCTGTCGCTGCGCCCCGATCACTACAACAACGACATCGTCGCCTTCCTCGGAATGCGCACGGCACAGGCTCGGCTGCGCCTCGATCGCGACGGCTCGTCGATCGCGCCGGTCGAGCAGCTGCTGTGGGACACCGCGGTGCGCATCGAGGACGGCCGCAGCCCGGTCGATCAGCAGGATTTGCGCGACGCGATGCAGCGCCTCCAGGACGCGCTCGCCCGCAACGCCCCCGATGACGAGATCCAGCGGCTGATGAACCAGCTGCAGGAAGCGATGAACAAATATATGCAATCGCTGGCGCAGCAGATGCAGAAGATGGATCCGAGCCAGCTGCCGCCGGCCAATCCGCAGAACATGCTGTCGATGCGCGACCTGCAGCAGATGCTCGATCGCGCGCGCCAGCTGGCCGAGACCGGCGCCAAGGATCAGGCGCGACAGCTCCTCTCGCAGCTCGAACAGATGCTCGAAAATCTGCGCATGGCACGGCCGATGCCCGGCCAGGGCAGCCCGCAACAGCAGATGATGAGCCAGATGCAGCAGATGATGCGGCAGCAACAACAGCTGCTCGACCGCTCGTTCCAGCAATCGCGCAACGGCCAGCAGGGACAGAACACGCAGGGCGACGCGCAACAGCAGGAAGCTTTGCGCCAGATGCTCAACCAAATGATGCAGCAGCTGCAACAGCAGGGCGGGCAGGCGCCGCAAGCGATGCAACGCGCCGAGCGCGCGATGCGCGGCGCCGAGCAGGCTCTCGGGCAGAACCAGCCCGGTCAGGCGGTCGGCCCGCAGAGCGACGCGCTCGATGCGTTGCAAGAAGCGGCGCGCGGCATGGCGCAGCAGATGATGGGCGACAATTACGGCAACGGCCCGGGCGGCGAGCCGCTCGACAATCCGGGGCTCCACCAAGCGCAGCGCGATCCCTTCGGCCGGCTGCTCGATACCGAAAACGGCAACGGCGGCATCGACGACGGGGGCACCATGCGCATGGGGAAGTCCAACGACTCGGCGCTCGACAAGGCCAAAGAAATCCTCGACGAGCTGCGCCGCCGCGCCGGCGAGCGCTCGCGCCCTGAAATCGAGCGCGACTATATCGACCGGCTGCTGAAGCAGTTCTGATTGCTCTTACAAAAAAGGCAGTTGTCATTCCCGCGCAAGCGGGAATCCAGAGATGCATCTCGTTGTTGCCCTGGACCCGCGCTTTCGCGGGGGTAACGGAATGGAATGAGCTACTCGCCCAGCAATTCGGCCACCGCGCGCTGAATTTCCTCGAGCGTGAACG
>DATGLO010000679.1:0-2383 GCA_035294105.1 Allostellaceae bacterium | reverse complement strand
TCATGTCTTTGACGAACAACCGCACCGGTCCGATGCGGACAATTTTGAATGGCCGGGGTAGCATTACGCCGCCGACCTCGTATTTCGCCGGCAAGGTATCGAAGCCGCGATGGCCCGACGCTAGATCGACGCCGTTTGCCGCCGCGGCGGCGATCTCCTCGCGCTCGGCCGGCTGCGGCAAGGCCGCGACCTCGAAGAACGGGCGCGACACCTTGAATTCGGGTTTCGCCAGCCCGTCCCAGCCGACCTGCTCGATGCCGTAATAAAGCTCGGCGACATGATCGTCGGGATCGTAGACATAGGTGTGCCAGTTGGAGCCGAGCGGATCGCGGCCGGCACGCTGGATCTCGATACCGTGCGCTTTGAAATAGTCGTGCCCCTCGACCACCTCGCGCAACGAGCCGACCTGGAAGGTGATCTGGTTGGTGGTCACTTCCGGATTGGTGCCGGCGCGTCGGTTCAGCGCCTGGCGCACGCGGCGCGGGAAGAGGGCGAAGGCATGATGATCGGTGCCGTAGCGCAGCATGTAGCCGTTGGTGTCGCCGAGGCCTTCGATGGTCTTCTTGTCGCGGGCGACGCGGTTGAAATCGAGAATGTCCGAGAGGCGAAAGCCGAGCAGGTCCGTGTAGAAGGTGAGCGATTCCGCCATCGCCACGTTGTCGAAGCCGAAATGGCCGAGGCGGCGGATTTTGAACGGCCGGTCGAGCAGTACGCCGCCGACATCGTATTTGCGCGGCTGAGACGCTGCGGGCATCGCCTCCTCCCTAATTGCCGGCGCGTTCCGCCTCGACGGCTTCCCGCAGCAGTCTGCGCATGGCGAGATGCGGCGCGTCCGAGCGAATGTCGATCGTCGTCGCTTGCGGCATCAACTCGGCGATCCGTTGCTGCGCCTCCATCACGATGACGTCCTCGTCGAAGATGCTGCGCGATTCGCGCGCGAAGCGTTTCGTGAATTCCTCGTCCTCGACGCCCCAGTTGCGCAGCTGCGCGTAGAAGAGGAACGAGCTTCTCTCGGTCTCGGGCGTCGCGGTCAGCATCACGCGCATCCGCGGCGCATTTTCGCGGCCCTTGTCGATGGTCGTCGTGCCCGCCGGCGCAAAGCCGACATCCACCATGCAATGACCCGGCAGCTCGGCCTCGGTGATCTGCCATCGATCGACCTTGCCCATCTGGCCGATGTATTTCGTCCAGAGCGGGATGGGATCGAGATTCGGCATCCAGCGACTCATGCGCACGCTGCGGGCGAGGCGCTCGGTGGTGACGGGATGCGTGTCGGTGCCGTGGCCGCCCAGGGTCTTGGGATGCACGTAAGCGACATGCGAGAGATCGAGCAGGTTGTCGTTGTTGAGCTCCCAGCTGCAACGCATCGGCATCGGCTTGGCGTCGTTGCCTTTGATGACCGCCCAACCCGGCTCGGCGAGATAGTGCCATTGCGGCAGCAGCGCCTCGTCGACCTTCGCCGGATCGCCCATCCAAATCCACAGCAGACCCCAGCGCTCGATCAGCGGGTAATGGATGACGCGCGCCTCGGCCGGGATTTGCGGCTGGCCGGGGATTTCGATGCATTCGCCGCTGGGCGCGAATTTCAGCCCGTGATAGCCGCAACGGATGTCGTCGCCCTCGACGAAGCCCATCGAGAGCGGCAGATTGCGGTGGCAGCAGCGATCTTCGAGCGCGACCGCCTCGCCGGCCGTTGTGCGATAGAGCATGACCGGCAGGCCGAGCAGGCTGCGCGCGAGCGGCGTGCGCCCGACCTCTTCGCTCCATGCCGCGACATACCAGCAATTGCGCAAGAACATGGCGACCCTCCGTCGCCGCTTCCCTAACACGGCGATGTTGTCATGACAACATCGTATGATAGGCTATCCTGGCCGCGGAATAAGGGGAGAGCCGAACCATGAACATCGATGTTCACGCGCACATCATCGGGCCGGCGTTCTACGACGCGATGAAAAAGATTCCCGGCGTTACGACGGTGCCGAACCGCTACGGCATGGGCATCCTCAAAAACGGCGAGACCGTCATCAACGTCAATCCCGACTGGTTCGCGACGAAGCACCATGTCGACGAAATGGACAAGCGCCGCATCGATTATTCGTTGCTCTCGCTGACGACTCCCAACCTCTACGTCTTTCCGAAGGAAACACAGGCCGAGGCGGCGCGCATCGCCAACGACGAAGCGGTCGAGCGCGCCAAGACCTTCCCCGATCGCATCCGCGTGCTCGCCAGCCTGCCGCTCGACGATATTCCGGCGGCGCTCGACGAGATCGAGCGTGTCGCGAAGATCAAGCAGGTCTGCGGCATTTCGGTCGGCTCCAATGTCAACGGTGTCCCGCTCTCTGACGCGCGCTTCGAGCCGGTCTGGGCGAAGATCAACGCGTAT
>DATGLO010000678.1:0-2168 GCA_035294105.1 Allostellaceae bacterium | reverse complement strand
CGCTCTTATGGGCGAAGGGCATCCAGGCGATGGACAACCAAGGCATCGCGATGGTCAAGGCGGCGAAGCAACCGATCGTGACGCTGAGCCCCGAAGAAGAGGCAAGCTGGAAAGCGCGCGCGAAGCCGGTGGTCGATGCGTGGGTGGCGTCGACGCCCGACGGCGCCAAGGTGCTCGCCGCTTACCATACCGAGATCGCGAAAATCCGCGCCGGGAAGTAGTCGCCGCTCTTCAGGGAGCGGGCCGCGGCGCGCCGCCGCGCGCCCCCTTGTGAAAGAGCTGCATCGGCAGCTCGACGGCGAGGCCTTTCTCGACCGCGCGCCGCCAAGCGAGCTCGGCCACCACCACGTCCTGCAGACCGGTGCCGGCCGAACGATACATCGTGATCCCTGCGGCCTTGACCTTCGCGTCCAGCTTTCCCTTCACCAGGTCCGGCAGATCGAACACTTTGCCCTCGAACCTTACGCCGGCCTTGCGCGCGTTGATAAAGTCGCCGGTGCCATGCTGCACTTCCTCGGCATTGTCGCACACGATCAGGTCCGCCTTGTCCATCACGGCCGGATCGCATTCCCATTGCTCCGGCAAGGTCGAGCCTATAGCGCCGATGCACTGACCCTTCGTCAGGTATTCGCCTTTGAGCGACGGCTCGCCGCCGCGGGTCGAGGTGGTGGCGAGCACCATGTCGACGCCCTCGACCGCCTCGCGCGCCGAACCGACGGCCGTGCAGGGAATGCCGAGCTGCTTGGCGAATTTCGCGGCAAAGGCTTCGCGGTTGGCGGCGGTCGGCGAGAACACTTTGATCGAGGTGAACTTGCGCCGGGTGCCGATGGCGTTGACATGCGCCGACGCCTCGTGCCCCGAGCCGAGGATACCGAGCGACAGCGCCTTCAGCGGCGCCAATTTGTCGAGTGCCACCGCCGTTGCGCCGGCGGTGCGCCGCGCCGTCACCGTGTTGGCGTCGACGAGCGCGACCAGCGCCGAATCCGTCTTTTGGAAAAGTGCGATGCAATAGCGGATGCCGCCGCCCTTGGCCGCGAGCGCGAAAAACTTCGTGCCCATGATCGGCCCCGCCGGCACGGCGCAGAGCGCGCGCGTCCACTCGCCGGTCAAGCCGCGCGCCATGGTCCGCGGCGGCGCGAAATCGGCATGCAGGTCGGCCGCATGCGCCTCGGCCAGCTTGTCGACCATCTCTTTCCAGTCGAGCACCTGCTGCACCGTTTCGTCGGATACGAAGACCGTATTGGCCATACCGAGTTCCCCCTTAGCCTTGTCTCAATCGTGGCTGCTTTCTATTTACTTCTGTCGATGCCGATCCAGCTCTGAACACCTACTGTGCCCGATGATCATAACCGAATAGGGTAAAGTTGCGAGGCTTGGGCCCTTGATGGCCCCGGGCCGCACCAGCGTGGAACGAAGCCGAGGGCGAGATGGCGTTATTGGGCTGGATCGGAATGGGCCGCATCGGCACCCAAATGGCTCTCCTCCTGTTGCGTGCCGGCCATCAGCTTGTCGTCTATGACGTGGACGCGCGCCGTCTCGCGCCGGCCCTCGATCTCGGCGCGCGCGCCGCGAATTCGCCGGCGAAGGTTGCAGCGGCGAGCGAAGCAACATTGCTCAGTGTCACGGATACCGATGCCGTGGACGCGATCGTGTTCGGTCCCGAGGGAATAGCTTCTGTGGCCCATGCGGGCCAGTTCCTTGTCGATCACACGTCAATCGATCCGGAACGAACCCGCGCAATGTCCGCACAGCTGAAACGCATGAGCGGAATGGGCTGGGTCGATGCTCCCGTTTCGGGCTCGCCCGGCGTTTCGCTGGCGGTTTTCATGGGCGGCGAGTCCGCCGATGTGGAGCGCGCCCGTCCCTGGATCGCAAGCTACGCGCAAAAGATCACGCATGTCGGCCCGATCGGCACCGGACAGCTTACGAAGTCATGTAACCAGGCCATCGTCTGCGCCACGCTTGCGGCCTGGTCTGAAGTGCTTGCTTACGCGCGGCACTTTGGCCTAGAGCCCGAAACGCTGATGCGCGCCGTCGAAGGCGGCGGCGCCGATTCATCCGTCCGGCGTCACTTTGCTGCCGACCTTTTGGCACAGCAGCTGCCGCCTGAAACAATGCGCAATCTCAGCAAAGACATCGAAACCATGCGTAAAATGGCAAGGTCGGCT
>DATGLO010000677.1:0-6230 GCA_035294105.1 Allostellaceae bacterium | reverse complement strand
GTCACGGGGCATGCCGATGTCGCGCTGGCAGTGCGAGCGATGAAAGCCGGCGCTGTCGATTTCATCGAAAAGCCGTTCGAGGAAAAAGCCATTCTGGCCTCGATCGAGCTCGCGCAATCGCGCTTGGCCGCGCAGCGCGAGACCGACGCCGTCGAAGCGACGGCGCGCGAGAAGCTCGCCACCCTCACCCCGCGCGAGCGCGAAGTCTTCGAGGAAATGGTGCGCGGCAAGCAAAACAAGGTGATCGCCTTCGATCTCGACATCTCGCCGCGTACCGTCGAGGTTCACCGCGCGCGCGTGCTCGAGAAGCTGGCCGCGCACAGCCTCTCCGAATTGGTGCGCCTGGCGCTCGCGGCCGGCATCCCGATCACGCCATAGCGACGGCCCGTCGCGCCGCGGCAAGCGTCGCTCCGATATCGCCCGAGACGTCGATTTTGCCCCAGCTCACCGTACCGACATCGGCGCGCAGTTGATCTTTCAGAACCTGTTGGTCGGCATCGGAGGCATCGCCACGCCGTTTGGCCACGCGCTCGAGCAACACCGTGTCGGGCGCCGTTAGCCAAAGCCCGGTAAAGGCCGTGCCGGCCTTCGCGGCAACCTCGGCAATCGCTGCCCGTTCGGCCGGATCCATGAAGGTGGCGTCGACCACGGCGGTATAGCCCGCCGCGAGACTTGCCGCCGCCTCGGCGCGCAACGTGCGATAAACGCGCGCGCTCATCTCGGGCGAATAGGCCGGAGCCGGCAGCCGGGTTTCGGGCGCGACGCCCGTCAAGGTCTTGCGCAGGACATCGCTGCGGATGTGCCGGGCCCCGGGCGCCGGCGCGAAATCGCCTGCAACGCCCGCCGCGACGGTCGATTTGCCGGAACCGCTAAGCCTGCCGACGGCGACAAGCCGCGGCGCAGCCGGTTGCAGCAAAGCGAGCGCGAGATCGAGATAGGCCGCTGACTCAGCCGCCGCGCTTGCCACCTTGGCACGCACCCCCGCCCGAACGGACATCAGCAGCGGCAGGGCCGCCAAGCCCGACATCTCGTCGCTGCGATCGAAATAGCGATTGAACACGATGTTGCCGAGCGGGCGCAGGCGGCGATGCTCGATATCCATGAGCAGGAATGCGAAATCGTAGAGCGTGTCGATACAGGCGATGTCGTCGCTGAATTCGATGCAATCGAACAACGTCGGCTCGCCGTTGAAGAGACAGATGTTGCGCAAATGCAAATCGCCATGGCAGCGCCTTACCCGGCCGCGACGGCGGCGCTCGTCGAGGCTTTCGCCGTGCCGCGCCAGCGCCTGAGTCGACGCCGCTCGAAGCGCTACGACCCGCTCGCGCGAAAGCGGCGGAGAGCCGGCGATGAGGTTCTCGTGATTGTCGGCAATGACCGCGGCAATGCCGTCGCGGCCGCCGAAGCGCGGTGTTTCCTCCGCCTTATCGTGGAAAGCCGCGACGATATCGCCGAGCTTCACCATCAGCGCGGGCGTTAGCCGTCCCGTCTCGGCGAGGCGATCGAACAACGCGTCGTCGGCGAATCGCGCCATTTCCAAAACCGCCTCGACGGGCTCGCCCGCGCCGTCCCACTCGATGCCGCCGGCTTGCGCACGCGTAAGCAAATGCACGCCGCGATAAAGCGCCGGCGCCGTGCGCCGATTGAGGTCGAACTCGGCGCGGCAATAGCGTTGCCGATCGGCAAGGGTCGAGTAGTCGAGAAACGAGTATTTGACCGCGCGCTTGATCTTGAACACGCGATCGCCCGCCAAAAACACGATCGAGGAATGCGTATCGATACGCCGCGGCTTGGCTTCTCCGTCCTTGCCGCGCGACAGGAATTCGATGGCTGCTGCTTGATCGTCCGCCATGGGACCTCACCGCCAGCCGTTAGGCGGCGATCATGCCGCGCTCGAGATAGCGTCTCAGGTAAAAACCACCGCCAGATCGGGACGTTGCAACCGCCGCCGCTGCGCCATGGCTTAGCGCCAGATCTCCGCCGCCGCGCGTACGAGATGCGCGAGCTTCCTTTCCTCGTCATCGGCGGTGAAGCGATCGACCTCGGCGGAGGAGGCGAAGCCGCATTGCGGGCTGAGGCAGAGCCGCTCCATGTCGACATAACGCGCCGCCTCGCCAACGCGCCGCTTTAGTTCGTCGATCGGTTCGAGCGCCTTTTGCTTGGTGCTCATCAGGCCGAGGACGACCGTCTTGTTCTTCGGCACATAGCGCAGCGGCTGAAAATCGCCGGCGCGTGGGGTGTCGTATTCGAGGAAGAAGCCGTCGAAATCGAGCTTTTGGAAAAGCCGCTCGGCGATCGGATCGTAGCCGCCGCTGGCCTGACCGTGGCCGGCATTGCCGCGGCAGAGATGGACGCAGACCGTCATGTCCGTCGGCCGCCCGGCGAGCGCCGCGTTCATCAGATCGATGTAATCGTCGATGAGCTGCTGCGGCTCTTCACCCCGCGCGCGAACCACTTCCTGATTCTTGGGATCGCACAGCACCGCCAGCGGCACTTCGTCGACCTGAAGGTATTTGCAGCCGAGCTTTGCCAGCGCCGCGATCTCGTCGCGATAGATGCCGGCGATATCCGCCATGTACATCTTGCGATTGCCCGCATAAGGCGACTTGGCTAGGCCGGCGTCGCCGGTAAAGAAGTGGTTGACCGTCGGCGAGGGAATCGTTGCCTTGGCCATGCGCTTGGTGTGTTTCAGGACGAAAGCGAAATCGTCGGCGGTGATGCTCTCGCGCTGCTTCAGCTTGCCCGTCGCATAGCGGACCGGCATGCCGCGCCGTACTTCACCCGAAAATTCGGTAAAGGTGAAGGAGCTCGGGATCTTGTCCGAGCTATATCCCTCAACGCGCTCGAAAAAGCGGTCGCGCCAGTTGTTGCGCCGGAACTCGCCGTCGGTGATCGCCTGCAACCCGGCGCGCTCTTGCAGCGCGATTGCGCCGAGGATTTCCTTATCCTCGAGCGCGCGCAACGCGTCGGCCGAGCCCTTGCCCTCGGCAACGGCGTGCCGGAGATCGAGCAGCGCCTTCGAGCGGATCAGACTGCCGACATGGTCGGCACGAAACGGCGGATTAACCTTCGCCTTGCTCGGTTCAGCCATAAACCCTCCTCGCCTTATCCCATCACGGTTGCAAGCATCGTCCTGAATTCGGCGGCGCTCGGACGGTAGGGACTGCGGCCGAGGAAATGGCTCTTGGCGGCGTCTTGCGACATCTCGTCGAGATCGCCGCCTTTATAGCCCAGCGCGCGCATCGTCGGCGGAACGCCGACACGCGCATTCATCGCCTCGACCAGATCGGCCGCGCTTTGCCCCGGCTTGCCGCCGAGCGCTTCGGCCACGGCACGCGTTTTCTCGGGCACATGCCTTTCCATGACCCGCAGCACCGTCGGCATCGCGATTGTCACCATCATGCCGTGATGGAGTCCTTGATCGCCGGTCGTGTTGGCGATCGCGTGTACCGGCCCAAGCCCCATATGGATCGCCATGCCGCCTTCGAGCGCGGCGACCATCATCATTTTGCGCGCTTCGCGGTCGTTGCCGTCCTTGACCGCGCGCTCGAGGAACATCGCGACATGCCGTATCCCGTCGAGCGCGACCGCTTTCGCCGGCGGATTGTCGGCCGTGGTCAAGAATCCCTCGACGCAATGCGAGAGCGCATCCATACCCGTCCCCGCGGTGAGACGCGGCGGCAGGCTCAAGGTCAGGTCAGGATCGCAGATCGCGACCCGCGGCACGATGTAGTGGCTGTTGAGGCCGCTCGCACGGCTTTTCGCGTCGGGATGGATGCCCGCACCGCGCGAGGCCTCGCTGCCGGTGCCCGCCGTCGTCGGCAGCACGATCAGCGGTCCGACCTTAGGGCCGATAGTATCGGGCTTGCCCATGTAATTGGTGATCGGGCCGGGATGACCGGCCAGGACCGCCACCGCTTTTGCCGTATCGATCACCGAGCCACCGCCCAGCGCGACGATGCCGTCGCAGCGCTCGCGCCGGTAGAGTTCGATCGCGCGCTCGACGCCGGCGACGGTCGGATTCTCGGGCGTCTCGTCGAAGATCACGACATCGTTTTTGCCGGCGAGCGTCTCCTGCACGCGCGCGAGCATGCCGCATTTGACCAAGCCCTGATCGGTAATGACCAACGGTCGTGTGATGCCGTTTGCGACGAGCTCGGTCGGCAACACGCGGACCGCGCCGAAATCGAGATGAACGCGCGGGAATTGATGAAGGAAGCTCATGGTGCCCAGCGCGACGCGTTGCGGCAGGCATCACTCCCTCCCCAGCCCTTTTGGGTCAGGGTGGGAGGAAGATATATGAACGAATGCATCAGGGCACCGGCTTGGCGTCGATCAGGATAAAGGCGACTCGCGCCGGCTTGTCGGTGCGGTTGGACCAGGAGTGGTTGGTGCCGCGCTGGATCAGCACGTCGCCGGTTTTCATCAGCTTCTCGCCCTCGTCCATCAGCGCGACGATCTCGCCTTCGATGACGATCGCATAGTCGATGGTGTCGGTCTTGTGGAAGCCGCCATGACGCGCCTCGCCGCCGGTGCGCCGATAGCCTTGGTTCTTCGCATCGGCCTCCCAGTTCTGCGAGCTCATCGCGGCGAAGCGCTCTTTGTCCGGCGGATATTCGACGACGCGGAAGACCGACCCATTGGGCGGCGGCGGCAGGCGGAACGGATGGTCGGTCGGGTCCTTGTCGCCGGTGTTGTCGGCGGGCGTGCTGTCGGTCTGCCAAAGCTCGACGACGCTGGTGCCGGCAGAGCTGCGCCGGGCCGCGGGCGGGCCGATCTTGTCGTCCATGATGAAGACCGATTTCCCTTGCGCATTGTGGCCGCTGACGATGCGCCGGATTTCGAATGCCATTTTTCATGCCTCCCTTGGGCAATTCGCCTCGCTTGCTGCAGGCAGAGTGCTTGACGATGCCCACCCCGTCAAGCAAGCTGGCCGTGCCGTACGGGCAACGAAGTCTCGGATTTGCTTGAGATTTCGCGGTTAGAAACGGGGAGGCCGAGGCGATGGTTCGGACGTTGTTCGGGGCGCTGTGCGCCCTCTTGGCGCTTGCCGCCGCGGCAGCTGCCGCGGACCTCCAGAAGATCACCGTCGGTTATGTGCCGGTCGCGGACTTCGCGCCCCTGTTCGTCGCCAAGGACAAAGGCTTTTTCGAGCAGCACGGGCTCGATGCGAACCTCATCTCGGTCCAGCTTGCCTCCAATGTGCCAGGCGCGATCGTCGCGGGCAGCCTCGATATCGGCATGGGCACGCCGCCGATGCTGCTCGTCACCGACGAAAGCGGGCTCGATTTTCAAGCTATCGCCGCCGTTTCCCGGCTCGAAGAGAACAACCCCTTCATCAGCCTAATCGCGCGCAAGCAAGATAACGTCAGCGACGCGGCCCAGCTCGCGGACAAGAAAGTCGGTGTTCCGGGCTTCAATTCCTCGATGGACGTCACGTTCCGCAAATGGATGATGGACCGCCATATCCCTTACGGCGACGGGCCCGGCAAAGTGCACCTCGTCGAAGCGAGCTTTCCGCAAATGCATGACGAGCTCGCGGGCGGCCAGCTCGATGCCGCGCTGGTCATCGAGCCGTTCCGGACGCTGATTCTCAAGGACGGCACCGGCGTCAATCTGCGCGACTATATGTCGGATTTGAGTCCCGACATGGTCGCGGCGATCTGGATGGCGAAGCGCGATTGGATCGCGGCCCATAAGGATGCGGTCGCCGGCTTTCGCGCCGCTCTCGCGCAAGGCATCGACGATCTCAAAGCCAATCCCGCGGAATTCCAATCGATCCAGGTCAAATACCTCGGCCACGCTTCGCCCGCGCGCCCCGATTGGTCGCTCAAGCTATTGCCGAGCGATCTCGCGTTCTTCGGCGATGTCAGCAAGCAGGTTGGGCTGATCCATCAGCAGCCGCAAATCGACAAGATGATCGCGCCTTAACATTGATCGATCCATGACACTAGCAGCAAAGTCGGGAGCGAATGTCAAAACCGCTCCACTAGCGTTGGAAGCCCGCGCGCTGAGCATGTCGTTCGGCACGCATCTCGTCCTCGATCGCATCGACCTTTCGGTGGCGGACGGCGAGTTGCTGACGATCGTCGGTCCGTCGGGCTGCGGTAAGACCACCCTGCTGCGGCTGCTCGCCGGCCTCACGCCGCCGAGTGCGGGACAGGTTCTCGCCGGGGGCAAGCCGATCACCGGCCCGTCGCGCGAGCGCGCCATCGTGTTCCAGGATTACA
>DATGLO010000676.1:0-2941 GCA_035294105.1 Allostellaceae bacterium | reverse complement strand
CAAGGCAACGCCGGAGATGGTCTCGATCCTCAAGCGCAACTCGACCGGCAAGTCGCTCGACATCGCCCGCGCCGCGCGCGACATGCATGGCGGCAACGGCATCGTCGACGAGTATCCGGTCATCCGCCACATGATGAACCTCGAGACCGTCAACACCTATGAGGGCACGCACGACATCCACGCCCTCATCCTCGGCCGCGCGATCACGGGCATCGCAGCGTTCTAGGAGCCAGGCGTAGCGCCGGAAATAGAGCCGATGGACTCTCCCGGCGCGACGTACCTCTACGCCCTCGCGACGCTGACGGTGACGTTCGCCGGGTTTTCGGCGCTGCTGCTCATGATTCGGCAGGCGGCGGGCGCACACCTCTCGCCGCTCGACCGTTTTCTGACGCGGACGGTCATTGGCCATGCCATGGTCCTGACCGCGGGCGCGTTGCTGCCGCCGCTGCTTCAACTCTACGCGCTGCCCGAGGCGTGGGTCTGGAAGATCTCCGCGCTCGTATTCGGCCTCGTCTACCTAGCCATTCTTGCCACATTTTCGCGGCGGCGGGTGGCGGTGGCTGGGCGTCCGCCGCCGCCTCTGATCCGCGCCTTTTTCATTTGGCTTGGCGTCGCCAGCTTGATCGCGATGATCGCCTACGTGCTGGCCGGCTTCGCGCACGGCGGGGCTGTCTATATCAGCGTGCTGAGCCTCAACTTCTTCAGCCTCGCGCTCGCCTTCATCGTGGCGCTCGAAGTCATCCTCAGCCAGCCGGTTGATCGCAAGTAAGGATCGGCGCATCCTGTCCGTGACGGGAGGCACAAATGGATACGCTCACACCCCAGCGCCGCAACAGCGTCGATGGCCTGTTTGTCGAGGACACGCAGGCCGGCATCTTCCGCTTCAGCCCGAAGGTCTATTGCGATCCCGAGCTGTTCCGCGACGAGCAGAAGCGCATCTTCGATCGCTGCTGGCTCTATGCCGGGCATGAGAGCGAACTGGCGAAGCCGGGCGATTTCCTGACGCGGCGGGTCGGCGGCCGGCCGCTGCTGTTCGTGCGCGGCGCCGACGGCACGATCCGCCTCTTCCACAACAGCTGCCGGCATCGCGGCGCCATGGTGTGCCGCGAGCGCGCCGGCAGCGCCAAGAACTTCACCTGCTTCTATCACTATTGGACCTACGGGACTGACGGCGCCCTGATCGGCGTGCCGGGTGCGGATTCCTACGGCCCGGCTTTCGCACAAGGCGAGATGGGGCTTTATCCCGTGCGACACGAGAGCTATCGCGGCTGGATTTTCGTCTGCTTCAGCCGCGACAGCGTGGGGCTCATCGAGTATCTCGCCGAGGCGCGCGACCTCCTCGACATGATCCTCGATCAGGACGAGCAAGGCAGCGTCATCCTGCCCGGCGCGCATGAATATTCGATGCGCGCGAATTGGAAGATGCTGATGGAGAATACCGTCGACATCTACCATCTCAACTCGACGCATAGCCGCTTCATGTACGACTACCTGCCGCATGTGCTCGGCCTGAAGCCGCCCAATCCGAACACCGCGAATGACGGCGCGGTGAGCCCCAAGGCGCTCGGCAACGGTCACGCGATGATCGAATATAAGAAGTTCAGCGGCGTCGCCGACGAAGCCAAGCGCAAGGCGTGGCAAGCAAAGTTCGGCGTCGAGCGCGCCAATCGCATGCTCGATTACACGCGAACCCTGCTGCTTTTCCCCAACACCCTCTTCATCGAGCAACGCCGCGTCATCCGCACCACCTTCCCGCTCGCTCCGGACCAGTCCGAAGTCACCGGCTTTCCGCTGATGCCGGCGATCGACGATCCGGCCGTGCGCAAGCAGCGGCTCGATATCTATCTCTCTTTCCTTGGCCCCGCCGGCTTTGCGACGCCCGACGATAACGAGGTGATGGAGCTCATCCAGAAGAATTGCGCCGGGCTGCCCGACGACGCGATGATCGATTGCTCGCGCGGCATGCTGAGCACCGCGCCCAAGCCGCAGGACGAGGCGCAGCAGCGCGCTTTCTGGCGGCACTGGCGAGATGTCATGGGCGCCGCGTAATGGCGACTGCGGTCGACCTCGCCGCGCTCAGGCCCGCGGTCGAGGATTTTCTCTATGCGGAAGCGGAGCTGCTCGACAACTGGCAACTCGAGGAATGGGCCGCCGCGCTTTTCACCGAGGACGCGATCTATCGCGCGCCGGCGCTCGACGATCCGACCCGCGATCCGGCCAACAGCGTGTTCCTGATCAACGACGACCTGCCGCGCATCCAATCGCGCGCGCGGCAGCTCCTCGGCGATACGGCTTGGGCCGAGAACCCGCGCTCGACGACGCGCCGCCTCATCACCAATGTGCGGATCCTATCGGTCGAGGGCAATACGATCCGAGCTTCGGCCAATTTCCTCATCCAGCGCAGCCGCATGGAACGGATCGTCACCTATGTCGGCCAGTATCGCTATAAGCTCGTCCGCAACGGCGCCAGCTTCAAGATCGCCGAGCGGATCGTTCTCCTCGCCCAGGATACGCTGCGCTCCCAAGGCGTCATGAGCATTATCGTCTGAGCGCGATGCCTACTTTACATACTGGTCGGTGAAGAGATCGTTGTAGGACGAGCGCGCCTGATCCGGCCGCATAAAGCCGGCGGCGATATTCATCTTGTCGGAATTGGCGATCGATTCCTCCGTAATTGCCGGCGATTTTGCCAGCAGCTTTTCCACATCGTCGAACGCCATCGCCAAGAGCTTATCGTCGAATTTGCTGAAATGCGCCTTGAGGATCGCATAGGCGCCGGCGCGATCTTTATGGACGTAGTCGAGCGCCGCCGCGAGCGCATGCGCCATGCGGCGACACGTATCGGGACGCTGCGCACAAAAGGCCGGCCGCGTCATCAGCATGGTCAGCGCGATCGGATAGAGGCCCGGCGGCTCGTTATCGAGCGCGCTCGCCACCGCCA
>DATGLO010000675.1:0-7856 GCA_035294105.1 Allostellaceae bacterium | reverse complement strand
CCCTGGATTCCCGCTTACGCGGGAATGACGAAGGATGTAAGCCGGGGGCTCTCATGGGGATACCGGGAGCATCTCTTGGCTGAAATCTCATTCGATACCGTTGTCGTCGGCGGCGGGCCGGGCGGCTATGTCGCCGCGATCCGCGCGGCGCAGCTCGGCATGAAGACCGCGGTCGTCGAGCGCGATCAGCTCGGCGGCATCTGCCTCAACTGGGGCTGTATTCCGACGAAGGCGCTCCTGCGCAGCGCCGAGGTCGGCCATATCCTTCAGCATCTCGGCGATTACGGCTATTCGGCCAAGGACATCGCCTTCGATACCAAGAAGATCGTCGAGCGTTCGCGCAAAGTCGCAAAGCAGCTCTCGAACGGCGTCGGCTTCCTGATGAAGAAGAACAAGATCACCGTGTTCGACGGCTTTGCGACCTTGCAAGGCGGCGGCAAGCTTGCGGTGGCGAAAGACGGCAAGCCGGTCGCCGATCTCGCCGCCAAGAACATCATCCTTGCGACCGGCGCGCGGGCGCGCGCGATGCCGGGCCTCGAGCCCGACGGCAAGCTGGTCTGGACTTATAAGGAAGCGATGGTCCCGGAAAAGCTGCCGAAATCGCTGCTCGTCATCGGCTCGGGCGCGATCGGCATCGAATTCGCCAGCTTCTATCGCGATCTCGGCGTCGAGGTGACGGTGGTCGAGGTGTTGGACCGCGTGCTGCCGGTCGAAGACGAAGAAATCTCGGCGTTTGCGCGCAAGGCCTTCGAGCGCCAAGGCATGAAAATCTTCACCTCGACCCAGGTGAAGGCGCTGGAGAAGAAAGCCGACAGCGTCGTCGCGACCTTGGAGCAGGGCGGCAAGTCGCAGCAGATCGAGGTCGAGCGCGTCATTCTCGCCATCGGCATCGTCGGCAATGTCGAGAATATGGGGCTCGAGAAAACCAAGGCGAAGGTCGAACGCACGCATATCGTGATCGATCGATGGTGCAACACCGGCGAGCCTGGGCTTTACGCCATCGGCGATGTCGTCGGCCCGCCCTGGCTTGCGCATAAGGCGATGCATGAAGGCGTGATGTGCGTCGAGCACATCGCCGGGCTCAACACCGTTCATCCGCTCGACGTGAGCAATATCCCCGGCTGCACCTATTGCCGGCCGCAGGTCGCGAGCGTCGGCCTCACCGAGGCGAAGGCGAAAGCCGCCGGCAAAGAGGTGAAGGTCGGGCATTTCCCCTTCATCGGCAACGGCAAGGCGATCGCCTTGGGCGAGCCTGAAGGCATGGTGAAGACCGTGTTCGATGCCAAGACCGGCGAGCTCTTGGGCGCGCATATGGTCGGCGCCGAGGTGACCGAGCTGATCCAGGGTTACGCCGTCGCCAAGACGATGGAAGGCACCGAGCAGGACATCATGGCGACGGTCTTCCCGCATCCGACGCTCTCGGAGATGATGCACGAGTCGGTGCTTGACGCTTACGGCCGCGCGCTCCACATCTGACGCGTATGCCTGACGCGCCGCTTCGCCATCCCGAAAAGGCTCGGCATCCTGAAAAGGTAAACCGGCCCGACAATCCCGCGCCGAAAAAGCCCGATTGGATCAGGGTCAAGGCGCCCAACTCGCCGGAATATTTCGCGACGCGCGATCTGATGCGCGCCTTAAAGCTCAACACCGTCTGCGAAGAGGCGGCCTGCCCCAATATCGGCGAGTGCTGGAAGCAAAAGCACGCGACGGTGATGATTCTCGGCGCGACCTGCACGCGCGCTTGCGCCTTCTGCAACGTCGCGACCGGGCGGCCGGACCAGCTCGATCCGCATGAGCCGGCGCATGTCGGCGAGGTGGTGGCAAAGCTTGGCCTCTCGCATATCGTCGTCACCTCGGTCGATCGCGACGATCTCGACGATGGCGGCGCCGGCCAGTTCGTCGCCACCATCAAGGCGATCCGCGCGGCGGCGCCCAAGACGACGGTCGAAGTGCTGACGCCGGATTTCTTGAAGAAGGACGGCGCACTCGAAGCGGTGGTCGAAGCGCGGCCCGACGTCTTCAACCACAATCTCGAAACCGTGCCGCGGCTTTATGCCGGCGTGCGGCCGGGCGCGCGCTACTTCCATTCGCTGCGGCTCTTGGATCGCGTCAAAGAGCTCGACCCGGCGATGTTCACCAAATCCGGCCTCATGGTCGGCCTCGGCGAAGAGCCGAGCGAGGTCGCGCAGGTGATGGACGATCTCCGCGCGGCGCGCGTCGATTTCCTCACCATCGGGCAATACCTGCAGCCGACGCCGAAGCATCACGCGGTCATGCGCTTCGTGCCGCCCGACGAATTCGAATCGATGAAGCGCCAGGCTTTCGGCAAAGGCTTCCTCATGGTCTCGGCCTCGCCGCTGACGCGCTCGTCTTATTTTGCCGGCGACGATTTCGAAAAGCTGCGCGCGGCAAGGAACGCCCAGCTCGCCGCTTCCATTTGATCCGGTCGTGCGAATTTCTTTTTCATCGTTATGCGCGGACTTGTTCCGGGCATCCACGTCCTGCGTTGGCGCAACGAAGACGTGGATGGCCGTGACAAGCACGGCCATGACGGTGAGGAAAGTGGGCTGATCCGTGCCCACCCATGCCGAAAAGAAGCTCCTGCCTTATTCGCGCGAGCAGCTTTTCGACCTCGTCGCCGATATCGAGCGCTATCCCGAATTCCTGCCGTGGTGCGTCGGCGCGCGCATTCGCGAGCGCAACGGCAACGAGATCCTCGGCGACCTCTTGATAGGCTACAAGATGGTGCGCGAGCGCTTCACGTCGCGCGTCGTGCTCGACCGGCCCGACCGCATCGATGTCAGCTACAGCGAAGGCCCGTTCAAATACCTGACCAATCACTGGCTGTTCGAGCCGCAGCCGGATGGCGGCACCCTGATCGACTTCTATGTCGATTTCGAATTCCGCGCGAAGATGCTGCAAAAGCTGATGGGCATGTTCTTCAACGAGGCGGTGCGCCGCATGGTCTCGGCCTTCGAGGCCCGCGCGCACGCCCTCTACGGCGAGTCGGCTCGGACCTAAGCGGCACCGGCCCCAACCCACGATTGACACCCGGCCGGCGCGGGACGAACATTGCCGCAACTTTAGGGATAGGAGACGTTATAGATGGCCACCGGCAAAATCCGCCACATCGCGATCTTTTCCGAGAATCCGACCAATCTCGCCAAATTCTACGGTGAGGTGTTCGGCACCAAGGTCACGGGCATCGACGATCTCGGCAATGCCTGGGTCACCGACGGCCATATGGATATTGCGCTGCTGCGCCGTCGCAGCGCGAACGCGCCGAAAGCCGGCATCAATCATTTCGGCTTCACCATCGATCCGGCCGAGCGTCCGGCGCTGCTCGCGACGATGAAGAAATACGGCATCGAGCCTTACAGCCCCTATGTCGACGCGCCCGAGGCGCATCGTCCCTATGCCGAAGACGCGGTGAAGGACCCGATGGGCAACCGCTTCGATGTCTCGACCGGCATGAAGGATGTGCGCGGCGCGACCGGCGCGACCGAGCTGGCGCAAAACGCGCCGGTCATTCGCCATATCGCGCTGTTCTCCGACGATACCGAGAAGCTCGCGCAGTTCTATTGCGAATGCTTCGGCATGAAGCGCACCGGCGAGAGCAAGGGCGATATCTGGATCACCGACGGCTGGGTCGATTTCGCGCTCTTGTCGCGCAAGCGCGCGACCGCGCCGCACGGCATCCATCATTGGGGCTTCACCCTGCCGGTGGAAATTCGCGATGCGATCTATGACAAGCTGATCGCGCGCGGCCTCCCGCCGTCCGATCCGCGCCTCGAGGATCCGACCATCGATCGGCCCTATGTCGAGGACAAAGGCCACGACATCGACGGCAATCGCTTCGACCTCACGACGGCGAAACGCGAGATGGACGAGGAAAAGCGCCGCACCAAGGAGCGGCTCGCACGGCTTGTGCCGGCGAAGTAGCGGCTTCGCTTCCTTGCAGGCTCACCCCGGGGCCCTGCGACGAGCTCAGGCGAGCTAACGATGGGCTCGGCGTCTTCCACGGGTTGACGCCCGATGCCTTCGTTCCCCAGCGCGAGCTTGTCGAATGCCGCGCGCTATGACATTCGTCCCGTACCGAGGCGCCGTTGCGGTGTCGAGGCCGCGGGGTGCCTCTAGCCAGTGCAAGCCTTGTTATTGGCGGGGCGAGCGCCCTGCGCCTTCGCCTGAGCTTCAGTCATATACGAGCCCTTCTCGGTCTTTCCGTAATATTGGTCGCCTTCGCAATGGTAGACCTTGGATCCCGTATTGACGCAGACTTTGCCGGCGCCGCCGCCTGGAGCTGCGGTCGCCCGCACTTTTCCGCGCTGTTCCTGCGCCTGTGATCCGGCCGCCGCAGCCGGTGGCGAGGACGATGGGGCGGTCGCCTGTTGTTTCTGCGAAGAAGACGGCGACGTTGCCGCTTCCTGTTTTTGATTCCCGAGCCACTCCTTCACCCCGCCGTGGCCGGCGCACGCGCCGGTTTTGCTTTTGGCGGTGGTGCTGGTTCCGTTCTTACAGGTTCCCGTCGCACCCGCCGGCGCTTGGGCCAAGGCGAGACCCGAGCAGATAAAGGCGGTGGCGAGGGCATAGGGAAGCGATTTAACAAACGACATCATGCCAACCTCCACGAGGTTCGATACGAACACGTCACGCAAGGTTCGGCCGGGACAAACGATTCGCATTTCGCGGCCCGCAGGGCCGCCGGTCTCGACGGCAGCAAACGCGACCTAGGCCGTCCGCATATGGCCGGCTATTTTCGATAGCGCGATGGCGAGCGCGGCACCGCCGAGTGTTTTAACCAGGGCCGGGTGCTGCGCGTAGAAGCCGCTGAGCTTGTCGACGATACCCGGATCTTGGCGCTGTGCGTGCTCGGCCAGCTGTTGCACCTGCTGCGAACTCACTTGCGACGCTTGCTCCGGCGCGATCTGCGGCACGCCGGCATCGTTTTGCTGGAGATTGCCGCCGCCAAGCACGGCGGCGGCCCCCGGTCCGAGCGTCGCCAGGAGCTGGTTAAGCATGCCGCTTTGCTGTTGCGGGTTTGCCTGACTGAAGAGCTGGCTGACCATCTGCGCGAAAGGCGGTGTCTGATCGGAGTGGAAAGCCGCAGCTATTCCCTGCCCGATCGCTTCGGGCGGCGCCGACTGCGCCACCTCATGAAAATGGTCCGCCGCGTTGCCGGCACCCTCGTCGGGCTTCGCACCCGCATATTGCTGGAGCAAATCCATGAGACCCATAAGTATAAGTATTCTCCGTCTCGGTTAGACTCTGGGATCGCCGCGAGCAGTCCTCGCAAAATGCTGCTGTATGGTCACGCTCCCGTATGGTCACGCTCTGCGGCTCTTGCGACGCGGTGATACGCCGCGCGTAGAATCACCGCTCCGACGATGGCGCCGCTGAGTTAGCTTGCCGCGCGGCGCAAATTGGCGCGCCCTCCCGCACAGCACTCCAACTCTTGAGACGCAAACATGATCCGCGAAATCGAGCACAATCCGAGAAATTTCATCTCAAGGATCAATGCGGCGATAGTCGCGCGACGTGCGGCGTTGCGACACTTGCGCTCACGGCATTCATAGGGAGCGACTTGAGCGGGAAAGAGGGAATAGGCGGTTCCCGCTGCCCATTCCGCTCGATGCCCTGGCGCGTCAACCGTGGGTAAGTCAATGCTTCACGGGACGGGCGGCCGAGATAGAATGTCGGGATAGAATAATATCAACAGCAAGGGGAGAGGCTCATGTTCACCGCCACCAAAGAGGTGAAGCTGCCGACGACGATCACCGGCTCGCTGCCGCGGCCGCTGTGGTACACCGAGAATCTCGGCCGCCGCAGCTTCATGGAAGCGATGATCAACGCCCGCTTCCGCGAGCAATACACCGATGCCGTCTCGTGCTTCCTGCGCGATCAGGAGCTCGCCGGGCTCGACATCGTCACCGACGGCGATGCCCGTTTCGATACCGAGGTCGGCGGCTATAGCTGGTTCTCCTATCCGCTCGCCCGGCTCGACGGGATCGACTATTCGCAAGCCTACGGCCGGCCGGTTCTCATGGGCCGTGTGCCGTTCCCGCGCGGCCATATCCTTCACGAAGGCCTCGAAGCGCGGCTGCAGCCGACGATCACCGGTCCGATCGGCCGCGGCCGTTTGCATTACACGCCGATCTATCTGACCGCGCAGGCGCTGACGAAGCGCCCGATCAAATTCGGCACGATCACGGCGGAGCTGTTGGGCCTTGCCTTGAAGGACACGCATTACAAGAGCCGGCGCGAGCGCATCCTCGCGATCGCCGACGCGCTCAATGCCGAGCTTGCGGATGTCGTCGCCGCGGGCTGCACGGTGATCCAGCTCGAAGAGCCGCAGTTGCACCTGGCGCCGCTCCGCGGCGCGATCGATCCGGAAATCTCGCTCGACTTCCTCATCGAGGTGTTCAATCGCACGGTGAAAGGCTTGCGCGAGAAAGCCGAGGTCTGGGGCCATAGCTGCTGGGGCAACCCTTCGCAGCAGCGCATGTTCGCCAGCAATCAGAGTTACAAGCCGTCGCTCGAATATTACGAGCGCTGCGACGCCGACGTGCTGACCTTCGAGACCTGCACCTCGGGCGGCATGGATCTCGAGGCGATCGGCAAGACCATCAAATCGAAGAAGATCGCGATCGGCGTGATCGATCATCACACCTTGCAGGTCGAGACGCCGGACGATGTCGCCGCGCTGATCCGCCAGGCGCTGAAGCACATCCCGCCGGAGCGGCTGGTGATCTCGTCGGATTGCGGCATGGGGCGCGAGGGGATGAGCCGCAAGCACGCCTTCTTCAAGATGGTCGCGCTGGTGCAGGGCACGAATATCGTGCGCCGGGAGCTTGGCCTGCCGCAAGCCGACTGCCGCGCCGCCGATCCGCGCTATTCGCTCGCTTTGAGCGGCTGAAGAAAGTTAAGCGCCGAGCGGAAGGATATCGCCGAAGCGGCTCGCGACCTGGTCGGGCGATTCGGTGAATTGCAGGCCGATCTCGGTCGCCGTCGTCCAGACGACCTCGGCAGGGAATTTGCCGAATTTATCGAGCACCAGTGTCGCTGCTTCGAGCAGCGCGATCTCGCGGCTGCAGCGCAAGCGCGCGCCGCCCAAAGATAGGTCGAGCGTGATGCAATCGAAGACGCCGTGGTCGGTTTCGAGCTTAGCCGCCCAGATCACCGCCTTGCGGCGGAATTGGCGGCGCTCGGCCCACCCGACATCGGTGCGGGGACGGTCGCCTTGCGATCGGATGATGCCACGGGTGTTCAAAGCTGCAAAACTCTCGAGAGGCGCAACACCGGGGGTGATGATAGGCAGGACTGGTTAACCGCGGGTTACGCGATCGTGCAAGACGCGTGGCGTTTTCCCGGCGAGAAACGGGATCGAGGCGTCGCAACGGCAAAATGCTAAGCGCGCTCAATCGACAATCCGGTTAATGCGCCGTTAACCCTGGACGCAGAGGTCGAACAGCGGCGGCCGCCGCCGAGCTGCGCGCGTCGCCGCCGGCCGCTCGAAAGCTTCCAATCAAAACTGGCGCTGATCGGGCGTTTTGGATATCTTTTCTCTAATGACTAGCAAGGCGGCGGCAGATTGCTCTGACCTTGCCCGCGCGGCCGCGGTCGCAAGCGTGGTCACGACGAGCCGGTCCGAGGACCTGCATCTCTGGCGCAATTTTGCGATCGCCATCGCAGCGCTCGCGCTGAGTTGCGTTATCTTCGTCGCCGTCCCGCTTTTCGATTACACCGCCTTTGAAAGCATGCTGACGACGGCCGTCTTCGTCGTCACCGGCATCGTCGGCGTCATGCTGTGGCAGATCGGTGCGCGGACCGGTCAGTCTTTGCCGCGCATGCTGGCGCTC
>DATGLO010000674.1:0-2730 GCA_035294105.1 Allostellaceae bacterium | reverse complement strand
CCGCCAACAATTACCGCGTCCTGATGGAAGCCGGGCCGACGGTGCTGCCGGCGCTGAAGCGCTCGCGTATCCCGCCCGAGGATATCGACCTGATTCTCATCAGCCATCTGCACGGCGACCATTTCGGCGGATTGCCGTTTTTCCTGCTCGATGCGCGATTGATGACGAAGCGGCAGCGGCCGCTCGTATTGATCGGCCCGCCGGGACTCGACGAGCGCCTTGTCGCGGCGCAGGAAGCGTTGTTCCCGGGCTCATCGGCGCGCGCGCTGCCTTTCGCGATCGATATGCGCACGCTCGAAGCCGGCGCGCCCAGCGAGGGGCCGGGTTTCGCCGTGACGCCTTATCCCGCTCGGCACGAGGCCGGCGCGCCGTGCTTCTCGTTACGCATCGAATGCGAGGGCAAGACGATCGCGTTCTCGGGCGATACCGAATGGAGCGACGATCTCGCCGTAGCGGCGCGCGGCGCCGATCTTTTTCTCTGCGAATGTTCGAGTTTCGAGCGGCCCTTGAAGGGTCATATCGCTTATCGCGATCTCGCGCCGCGGCTCGCGGCGGTGCAGGTCGAAGCATCGGGGGCCAAGCGCGTGATCCTCACGCATATGAACCCCGATATGCTCGAACGCCGTTCCACGCTTGCGCATGAAACGGCGTCCGATGGGATGGTCGTGATCCTATGACCCGCCGCCAACGAAGCGGCGGTGACGTTTAGACTTAAATTAGGCCGCCGCCTTGCCCGCGACCTCGCGGAGCTCTTCGAAGCTCTCGGTGACGCGCTTGGTGATCACCTCGAAAGCCTCGGCATTGGCCTTGCTCACGAGCTCGCTGAGCTCTTTCGCGGTGGCAAGGTTCTTCTCGAAGGTCGCCTTCGCGATCTCGGCGTTCTTGGCGATCCGCTCTTGCGGGGCCGTCGGCTGGCTCAGCTCCTTGAAAAAGGCGGGCGCGCCTTCGAAAGCCTCGCGCGCGAGCTCGACCTGGCGGCGAGCGAGCGCCTGCACGCCTTCGAGCGCGAGCTGATTGGCCTGAGTAAAGGCTTCGACGTTCTTGCGCTGCGACGCCATCAGGGCTTCGACGCTGAAGCCGGGAAACGAAAAAGCGGAAAAGGCCTTGGTAACGTCGTAGTCGAGAAAAGACTGCTTGCCGTTGATCATCGGTCCATCCTTATATGGTTTATGCCCGGCGGCATCGCCATCGATGCTGCACTGCACAATGCCCAATATGACAGCACCGCCGATTTCAGTCAAGGGTTCGGGCCTAATATTTTTGCATTGCACAAACGGCCCGGGAAGGGCCGGTTCAGGCGGCCGAACGGCGTCCGCCCAGAACCGGGCCAAGGCTCGACAGCAGCCTTTCGGCCTGCCTCAGCCGCTTGTCGAGAGCCGCCATCGTGGTCCCGAGATCGGCCCCCTCATCGCGGATAAACGTAGGTAAAACAGAAACATAGATGGCGCCGACGAAGCGCCGGGCGAGACGGCCGCGACAGCCCATAGCGGGCAGGCCGGCAGCGCTCAGGGTCCAGCCCATCGAGCGTAAGAGGCCGGGCAGGAAGCCGACCGCGGCCGGGCTGCCGATACTGTCGCGCAACACGGCCCGCAGCCCCGGCCGGTAGGGCCGGAGGGCCTCGAACCGGCGCATCAGGGCCTCGAACAGCCGGTCGCGAGGCGAATCGCCCGTCACCACGCCGCCGGCCAGCATTGCCTCGTCGGTCTGGCGCCGCAGCGCCGCCAGCAGCCCGTATTTCGAGCGCGCCACGCCATAAGCTTCTTTGAGCGAGAGGCCGGCCGCTTCGGCAATTTCGGCCATACCGAGCCGGCGCCAGCCTTGCGCGGCGGCAAGTTCCAACGCCGCCGCAATCAGGCGCTGCTTCGGATCGCCGGACCTGGTCCCGGCCCCGGGCCGTTTCGCCTGTTTCGGCCGTTTTCGTGCCGCCATGCGCTCCCTCTCTCAGGAAAGATAGAGAGGCGCGGCTAGACCCGCAATCCGGCTTGTTTTTTTAATCCGCCAGGTCGCGCGAGCGCGCCGTCGCCGCGGCAATGGCGCGCCGCATCAGCCCGGGCATGCCGTCCTCGGCCATCAGCACTTTGAGCGCGGCTTCCGTCGTGCCGCCGGGCGAGGTGACATTGCGGCGGAGCTGCGCCGCATCCTCGGGCGAAAGCCGCGCCAGCTCGCCCGCGCCGGAGACGGTCGCGCGCGCGAGGCTCATCGCGAGATCCGCTGGCAAGCCGGCGGCGATGCCGGCTTCGGCGAGGCATTCGATCAACAGGAACACATAAGCGGGGCCGCTGCCCGAGACCGCGGTGACCGGATCGAGCAAGGCTTCGTCCTCCACCCAGGCGACCTCGCCGACCGCGGCGAGCAGCTTGGTGCAGAGCCCGCGCTGCGCCGGCGCCACATGGGGATTGGCGACGGCGACGGCGATGCCGCGGCCGATCGCGGCGGGCGTGTTCGGCATCGCGCGCACGATCGCGGCGGCATCGTCGCCGAGGCCGCGCGCGAAGAAGCGCAAGGTCTTGCCGGCGGCGATCGAGAGAAACACCGTGCTGCCCGCGACAAAACGCCGATAGGCGGGCAGCGCCTCGGGCAAAGATTGCGGCTTCACCGCGAAGACAATGGCGGCTGGCGCATAGCGCCGCGGCAGCGAGTCAATCGTCGCATGGCGCTTGACGCCCTGCGGCAGCTTGACCGGTTGCGGCTCGACAACGGCGAGCGGCTGCGCGAGCCGCCGGCGCTTCC
>DATGLO010000673.1:0-10032 GCA_035294105.1 Allostellaceae bacterium | reverse complement strand
ACCATCTACGAGGTGCCGCGCGCCTATTATGCCGAGGGCTTCGATGCCCAGGTGTGCGCGCATTTCGGCCTCGACACGCCCCCGCCCGATCTCGCCCGCTGGGACGAGATCGTCGCGCGCATTCGCCGGCCGGAAGGCGAGGTCTCGATCGCCGTCGTCGGCAAATACACCCATCTGCCCGACGCCTATAAATCGCTCGCCGAGGCGCTGACCCATGGCGGCATCGCCAACAATGTCGGCGTCAAGCTCGATTGGATCGACAGCGAGATTTTCGAGCAGCCCGACGCGGTGCAGCAGCTCGACGGCGTGCACGGCATTCTCGTGCCCGGCGGCTTCGGCGAGCGCGGCGCCGAAGGCAAGATCGAGGCGGCGCGTTTCGCGCGCGAGCGCCGCGTGCCTTATTTCGGCATCTGCTTCGGCATGCAGATGGCGGTGATCGAGGCGGCGCGGCACCTCGCCGGTCTGCCGTCGGCCGGCACGACCGAGTTCGGGCCGACCGCCGATCCGGTCGTCGGCCTCATGACCGAGTGGACGCGCGGCAACGAGGTCGAGCGGCGCGAGCGCGGCGGCGATCTCGGCGGCACGATGCGCCTCGGCGCCTATACCGCGCAGCTGCAAGCGGGCAGCCGCGTCGCCGAAATCTATGGCGGCGCGCAAACCATCAGCGAGCGCCACCGCCACCGCTACGAGGTCAACATCCATTATAAAGAGCGGCTGGAGCGCGCGGGCTTGCGCTTTTCCGGCATGAGCCCCGACGGCGTGCTGCCCGAGATCGTCGAGATCCCCGACCATCCCTGGTTCATCGGCGTGCAGTATCACCCCGAGCTCAAATCCAAGCCCTTCGACCCGCACCCGCTCTTCGCCGCCTTCATCAAAGCCGCGGTCGCGCAGAGCCGGCTGGTGTAGATACTCGAAATTATCAAAAATCGTCGTGGCCGGGCTCGTCCCGGCCATCCACGCGTTGGTTCGAACATGTGGGGCCACTCCGTTCGCGCGCTCTTCGAGCGGCGCGACCGGGATCGACGGCGGGGGGCCCTTTGGTGCGGTTGCGCGCCCTTGCCGCGCCGGGCGGCCCCGCCAAAAAGCCCTTGACTTTCAGCGCCGATTTTGGTACAAAACGAGAACAAAATTCAGCCATGTCTTCGCCTTTGACGCCGCGCGAGCGGCGCTTCGTTGCCGAATATGCGCGTCTCAGGAACGCCAAGCAGGCGGCGCTCAACGCCGGCTATGCGCCGCGCTGGGCGCAGATGCTGGGCTCGCGCATCCTGCACAAGCCGCACATCGTCGCCGCCCTGGCCGCGGCCGGCGTCGCCGCGCCGCGCGGTCCGCATCCGCGGACGCAGATCCGCCAGCCGGCCTCGCGCCTCCGCCGCGGCCTCACCCCGCGCCAACAGCGCTTCGTCGAGGAATATCTCGTCTGCGGCAACGCTTCCGAGGCGGCGCGGCGCATTGGCCTTTCGGCCAAGAACGCGCGCGCCAACGGCTACCGCCTCGCGCGCCGCCCCATGGTCGCGGCGGCGATCAAAGCGGCACAGGAGAGGAGCGCGCGGCGCACCGCGATCAGCGCCGACCGCGTGCGCGACGAGCTCGCCGCGCTCGCCTTCTCCGACATCCGCGACTTCGCGGATTGGGACGCGACTCACTTGCGGGTGCGCTCGGCCAAGGACATCGACCCGCAAGACCGCGCCGCCATCGCCGAGCTGCGCATCAAGCATGGCAAGAACGGCGGCTACACGCGGCTGCGCCTTTATCCGAAGCTCGCGGCGCTCGAGGCGCTCTCCCGGCATCTGGGGATTTCCCTGAAGAACGGCGGCCGGCCGCCCGCCGCCTATGCGCGCGCGGCGGAGGCAGAAGAAGCGGCGAAGCGCGCGGCCGATGACGCGATTCGCGAGCGCCTCGCGCGCATCAAGCACGGCGGCAAGGACGGGGAGGGGAATGGCAAGCCGTGAGAGAAGCGTTGCGAAATAGACATTGAAGCGTGCGTTCTCGGCGTGCAGTATCAGCCCACGCTCAATCGCCCTTCAACACGCCCTCTCTGTTCACCAGCTTTGTTCACCAGCTTTATTTCCGATAAACAGGTTGCGTTTGCAGAACCGCGGGCATCGGTCCAATAGAAAACCAGAGGGCCGCAAGTTTGCCAACGTACCTGACGCAATCCGGCGGCGTATGGCGCGCATCAAAAAGAAGAACACACGACCAGAATTGTTAGTGCGGCGCATCGCACATCGCTTGGGCTATCGCTTTCGATTGCATCGTTCGGATTTGCCCGGAACCCCCGACATCGTATTTCCGCGCCTTCATGCGGATGCAATTCTGTTCGTCTTCCTGAAGCTGACTTGAGACCGGCCTAGGGGCTGCTTCATGCCGGAGATTAGTCGCTTTTTCGGCATCATCATCCGGATGTTCTTCAACGATCACGAGCCGGCGCATTTTCACGCCGCGTATGGCGAGTTCGAGGCGCTAATCGAGATCGAGACGCTTGCGGTCTATCGCGGCGAGCTGCCGCGCCGTGCTTTGGCGCTCGTGCTCGAATGGGCGGAAGGCCACCGCGAGGAATTGCGCCGGGATTGGACGCGCGCCCAGGCGGGTGAGACCCTCGCGCCCATCGCGCCGCTGGACTAGAATACCGGCCATGAAACTCATACGCATCAAAGCGGCCGAGGCGCTGCCGGGTTTTAAGCTGCGGCTGACGCTCGACGACGGACGCATCATCGAGCGCGAGGTCGCGCCCTTGCTGAAAGGCCCGGTCTTCGATCACATCCGCACCGACCCGGGGGAGTTTGCCCGCGTGAAGGTCGAAGGTGGAACGGTGGCATGGCCGAACGGCGCCGACCTATGTCCCGATGTGCTGATCTGGAATGGCCCGCCGCCTGAGCTTGAAACCGCTGACGCCGCCAAAGCGCAGCGATAAGACGGCGGCTCATGCCCACCGCCCGTCACGTCCACATCGGCAATCTGACGCTCGGCAACGATCGGCCGCTGGCGCTGATCGCCGGGCCTTGCGCGCTCGAAAGCCGCGCCCATGCGCTCGAAATGAGCCACGCCCTCGTCGAGCTCGCGGGCGCGCTCGGCATCGGCCTCATCTACAAGACCTCGTTCGACAAGGCGAACCGCACCTCGGTGGCCTCCTCGCGCGGGCTCGGCCTCGCGGAAAGCCTGCCGATCCTCGCCGAGGTACGCGAGAAGTACGGTTGCGCGGTGGTGACCGACGTGCATGAGAAAGAGCAATGCGCGCCGGTCGCCGAAGCGGTCGACGTGCTGCAGATCCCGGCCTTCCTCTGCCGCCAGACCGATCTGCTTTTGGCCGCCGGCGCCACCGGCCGCGCCGTCAATGTGAAGAAGGGCCAGTTCCTCGCGCCTTGGGATATGAAGAACGTCGCGGCCAAGATCGCCTCGACCGGCAACGAGAACATTCTTTTGTGCGAGCGCGGCGCGAGCTTCGGCTACAACACCCTCGTCAGCGATATGCGTGCGCTGCCGATCCTCGCCGAGACCGGCTATCCCGTCGTGTTCGACGCGACGCATTCGGTGC
The DNA here is from genome assembly GCA_035294105.1 of Allostellaceae bacterium. GTDB lineage: Bacteria > Pseudomonadota > Alphaproteobacteria > ATCC43930 > CGMCC-115725 > CAIKMD01. The sequence goes on along the minus strand of DATGLO010000673.1, from coordinate 6,500 downwards.
AGCAGCCGGGCGGGCAGGGCACCACCTCGGGCGGCGAGCGGCGCTTCGTGCCGGTGCTGGCGCGCGCCGCCGTCGCCGTCGGCGTCGCCGCCGTCTTCATGGAGACGCATCAGGATCCCGACCGCGCGCCTTCCGACGGGCCGAACATGGTGCACTTGAAAGACATGCCCGCGCTGCTGTCCGAGCTGATCGAATTCGACAAGCTCGCGAAAGCGCGCAAAGTGTGAGGCTTCGCCTCACGCGCTACATTGGCGCCACCCCCACCCACGAGTGCTCCTGAGCTTGACGAAGGGGCATTCGTTTCCCCTCCCCCCTCGAGGGGGGACGGGACAACCCGTTCACGCGCTCTTCGCGCGTGAACCCAGAGGGGCCAATCGCGAAGAGCGATCGGCCGGGTTGTCGGAGCGGGGCGCTTTCCGTTCTGCACGAATCCCGTTATTACCTCGTCACCCCGGACAAGGCGCTCCTGAGCTTGTCGAAGGGGCGCCGCGATCCGGGGTCCATTCATCAACGACCGTGCCTGACCCTGGACCCCGGCTCTCGCTTCGCTCGGCCGGGGTGACGAACAGGAAGGATAAAGCAGAGTCATGTCCGCCATCACCGACATCCACGCGCGCGAAATCCTCGACAGCCGCGGCAATCCCACCGTCGAGGTCGAGGTGACGCTCGATTCCGGCGCGGTCGGGCGCATGGCCGTGCCCTCGGGCGCCTCGACCGGCGCGCATGAGGCGGTCGAGCTGCGCGACGGCGACAAGAAGCGCTATGGCGGCAAGGGCGTGTTGAAAGCAGTCGAGAGCGCGAACCGCGAGATTTTCGATGCGCTCTCGGGCCTCGATGCCGCCGATCAGCTCGCGCTCGATCGCGCGATGATCCAGCTCGACGGCACGCCCAACAAGGCGCGGCTCGGCGCCAACGCCATCCTCGGCGTCTCTTGCGCCGCGGCCAAGGCGGCGGCGGCCGAGCTGGGCCAGCCGCTCTACCGCTATGTCGGCGGGCCGATGGCGCGCGTGCTGCCGACGCCGATGATGAACATCGTCAATGGCGGCGTCCATGCCGACAATCCGATCGACCTTCAGGAATTCATGATCATGCCCGTCCTCGAGTCGAAGGGACGGGGCGCGGCGCATTTCGCCGACGCGCTGCGCTGCGGCGCCGAGGTGTTCCAGGCGCTGAAGAAGCAGCTCGCCGAGGCCGGCATGAACACCAATGTCGGCGACGAAGGCGGCTTCGCGCCGGCGCTTAAATCGGCCGACGAGGCGCTGGGCTTCATCATGCGCGCGATCGAAGGCGCGGGCTACAAGCCCGGCAGCGACGTCGTGCTCGCGCTCGACGCCGCCTCGACCGAATTCTTCGACCAGGGCAAATACAAGCTCGAAGGCGAAGGCAAGACGCTCGACAGCGCCGGCATGGTGAAATATCTCGCCGATCTCGCCGCGCGCTATCCCATCGTCTCGATCGAGGACGGCATGGCCGAGGACGATTGGGACGGCTGGGCCGCGCTCACTATCGAATTGGGCGCCAAAGTGCAGCTCGTCGGCGACGATCTCTTCGTCACCAACAAGGCGCGGCTCCAGCGCGGCATCGAGGCCGCGGTCGCGAACTCGATCCTCGTCAAGCTCAACCAGATCGGCACGCTCTCGGAGACGCTCGACGCGGTCGAGACCGCGCATCGCGCCGGCTATACCGCCGTGTTCTCGCATCGCTCGGGCGAGACCGAGGACGCGACCATCGCCGACCTCGCGGTCGCGACCAATTGCGGGCAGATCAAGACCGGCTCGCTGTCGCGCTCCGACCGGCTGGCGAAATACAACCAGCTCCTCAGGATCGCCGACCAGCTCGGCCCCGACGCGCGCTTTGCCGGCCGCGCCGCGCTGAAGCGATAGCTCACACCCTCTCCCCGCCGGGGAGAGGGTGAGCGGGTTTGCCGACAGCCGATAGCTGACAGCCCTTCGCTTTTTCTCTACGTTTCCCGCCGCCATGAAACGCCCGCACACCCATCTCACCCGCCGCGACGCGCTCGCGCGCGGCGCCGCCGGCCTCGCCGCGCTCGCCGCGCCGCGCATCGCCCGCGCCGCCACCAAGCTGCGCGTCGCCAAGGCCAATCCGCACGCGATCTCCTTCACGCCCGTCGATGTCGGCCTCGCCGAGGGCTTCTTTCCCGGCCTCGATATCGCGACCGTCGATTTCGCCGGCTCGGCCAAGGCGATGGCGGGGCTCATTGCCGGCGCGGCCGACATCTATCTCGGCGGCGGCACCGATTTCGCTTTCGCGGCGAAGGGCGTGCCGATCACCGGCGTCGCCGCGCTCGCCGGCCCGCCGCTCTTGCTCTGCCTCATCGTGCCGTGGGATTCGCCGATCAAGTCGCTCGACGACATGAAGGGCAAGACGGTGCAGGTCTCGACCAAAGGCTCGACCACCGACTGGCTGATTCGCAAGCTCGCCGAGGAAAAGGGCTGGGGACCCGACGGCATCACCACCGTGCCGCTCGGCGGCGAGCTCGCGACGCAAGTCGCGGCGCTCCGGACGCATCAGGTCGATGCGATCATCGGCACCGCCTCGCTCGCCTTCGAGCTCGAAGAGCGCCGGCAGGGCCGGCTGCTCGCGCCGACCTCGAGCTATGTGCAAGATTTCCTGCTGCATGCGATCTTCGCGACCAACAGCTTCTTGAAGAGCGATCCCGACGCGGTGCGCGCGTTCCTCAAAGGGTGGTTCCAGTCGGTCGCCTTCATGCGCGCCCATCGCGACGAGACCTTGAAGATCATCGACCCGATCACCCAAGTCGATGCCGCCGCCGAAGCGAAGGAATACGATCTCGTGATGCCGATGTTCTCGGCCGACGGCAAGTTCGATGCGAAAGCGCTCGAGGTGATGGCGCAGAGCTTCGTCGATTTGAAGATCCTCGATGCGAAGCCCGATATGGCGAAGCTCCTGACCGAGAAATATCTGCCGGACGCTTAAGGTCGCGCGGCTTCGCCGCTTGTCCGGGATGACGCCTCCTTATTTTGCTGTTTGATTTACGCGGCAGCCGTCAGCATCGGCAGCGCGATCAGCAGCAATTCGGACGCCGCCGCCGCCGCGATCGTCGCGCGCTCGCCCGGCTCGATCTGGAATGCCGCGTGCTTCTCCCAGTGTTCCATTTCTAGGGCCTCGCCCGCGGCTTCGCCTTCGCCCGCGATCGCAAAGAGCAGCAGGCGCGTATTGTCCTCGCCCAACGATGCCCGCGCGCCGCGATCGAGCCGCAACAGCTCGATCCGCGTTTGGCGCTCGGTGAAGCTGCCGAGGCGCTTGATAGCGACGCCCGCCCCCTGCGCCGGCGCCCAGGCGAAGCTCGCCGGATTCATCACGATCGGCTGGTCGTAGCGCGCGGCCGGGTATTCGATCTTCCGCCCGCACACCTGCTCCCAGATCGCCTCGAAGGCGTCCTGGTTCTTGCGTCCCTCGCCGTCGCCGCGCGTGAAGACGCCGCCCGCGAAAGTGCCGATCTTGGCGAGCGCCTCGTAGCCTTGTTGCATCTGCCGCGTCGAGATGAAGCCCTGGCCGCTGGCGCCGCCGAATTGCAGCACGAGGGTGATGCGCTCCGACGTCGCCGCGGCTTGCGGCCCGTACCACGTGCCTTCGGGAAAATAGCCGATCTGGCCGGCTTCGAGCTCCTTGCCGGGCCAGAGGCTGAGCGAGCCTTTGAGCGACATGCGGATCTGATCGAAGTTGTGGTGGTGGCGCGGATTCTGATGCCCGCCGCGGTCGCGCCCCAAGGTGAGGCGGAAATTCTCGGGCGTGCCTTCCTCGCCGGCGAGCAGAAGCTTCGTGGCGAGCCCGCCGCCGCGATGCTTTTCCTGCCCGGCTTGGAACTCCATCCTCCCGCCATGCACCAGATTCATGCGCGCCCTCTCGCCACCGCCCGTCGCCGCGACTATACACTGGCGCTCCCGCGCGGCATCGTCCCGGCCGAGCCGCTTCGCGTTCGCGCGATTGCTATTCGATGCCGGCGGCGTGCAAGTATTGCAGCGCGACGAAGCGCTGCGGCGGCGGCAAGGGCCGCTGGACAAGGCCGGCCTCCGCCATGAATTGGATGACCTGCTGCATCCCGTCGAGATCGATCTCGCCGCGGCGCGGCAGGACTTTGCGGTCGGGATCGAGATAAAGCGCGAGCGTCGCGCGCGCGGCTTGCGCGCTCGACTTCGACGCGTCGGCGATCAGCTTGGCGACAGCGTCGCGGTTCGCCGGGTCGCGAATGAAGCGGAACGCCGCCGCGAGCGCGCGGACATAGCCTATGACGGCGTCGCGATGCTGCTCGGCCCAGGCGCGCTCGGCCGCGGTGACGGTATAAAGGAAGGCCGGCACCGCTTCATTCGTGCGGCCGAGCAGGCGATAGCCCGCGCTTATCGCCGCGAAGTCCTGCGGCTGGCCGAGCGGCACGGCATCGCATCGCGCCCGCTCGAGGCAAGCCATCCGCTCCGGCGTCCCCGAAACGATATCGACCCAATAGTCGCGATCCGCGACGCCCTTGAGCCGCAGCAGCGCGCGGGTGGCGAAGGCGACGCTGCCGGCCTCGTCGGCCAGGCCGACGATGCGGCCTTTGAGGTCGGCGAAGGTCTTGATCTCGGGCCGCGCGACGAGGCTGTAGATCGGGTTGTCGAACTCGGCCGCGATCGCAACCGCGTCCGATCCCGCGAGATCGGCGCTGATCAGAAACGCCGTCGCGACATGGGTGAGGTCGACCGTCCCAGCGCTGAGCGCGGCGATCATCTTGTCGCCGCCGCCCGGCACGAAAACATCGCGCACAGCCAATCCTTCGCGCGCGAAATAATGCTCGCGCTGCGCGACGAGAATGGGCAGCGAATAAACGCTCTCGGCGGCCGAGAAGGCCTGGCCATAGCGCAGGGTGATCGTCTCGGCCGCGGCGCTCTGCCCCAAGCCCGGCGCGACAAGCCCAAGCGAGATGAGACCCAGCGAGACGAGCGCCGCGAGCCGCCGCAGGCCGCGCCGCCGGATGCGAAGGACGAGGCGCATGGCTCGCCCTAAATCAATGTCGTGTTCGGCGTGAGCCCTAAGAGCATGCGGCCGTACATCTCCTGATTGACCTCGAGCGCGAGCGCGCCATGCATGGCGATGGCGTGAAGATCGCGCCAGGCGCGCTGGATCGGGTTGCTTTCGGCGAGGCCCGAGCCGCCGCCGGCGAGGAACAGCGTGTCGACGGCCTCGCAACATTCGCGCACCGCCTGCGCGCAATCCATGCGAATGCGCGCGCGCTCGACCGGCGCCATCGTTACGCCGGCCTCGGCCGCCGCTTCGATCTCGTCCACCGCGCGATGCAGCAACAGGCGCGCGATGCGGACGCGCGTCGCCGCGTCGGCGAACTGGCGATGCGTCGTCGCGCTCTCGATCTGCTTCTCGCCGAGGGTATAGGCGATGATGCGGCCAGGCAGGCGCTCTTGGAACGCATCGAGCGCCGCTTCGGCGATACCGATGGCGCCCGGACACAGCGCGAGCTGCAGCACCGGCACCGCCGCACTCTTATAAAGGCTGCCCTCATGCAGCGCCGCGCCCGGCGCCTGGCCTTGGACCAGCCCCGGCAGCGACAGAATGCGATGCCGCGGCACGAACACGTCTGTGGCCGCGACGCTGCAACTGCCGGTGCCGCGCAAGCCCGCGACATGCCAATCATCCTTGATCGCGATGTCGGCGGCGGGGACGAGCAGATCGGCTTCGTCGATCACGGCGCCGCTCTTGTCGAGAATACGCGCGCCGAGCAGCAGCCATTGCGCGTGCTGACAGCCCGAGGCGAAGGGCCAGAAGCCGTTCAGCACATAGCCGCCGTCAACCGGCTTGGCCTCGCCGCGCGGCGCGATCACGGCACAGACGATCGTATCGGGATCGGCGCCGTAGGTCTCTTCCTGCGCTTGCTGCGGGAACGACGCCATCAGCCAGCTATGCGCATGGATCACGCCCATGCACCACGCCGTCGAGCCGCAGCCGCGCGCGACCGCGGCGACGGTGTCGATATGCGCGTGGAGCGAAAGCTGATGGCCGCCGGTGCGCCGCGCCTGCAAGACCTTGAAGAGCCCGGCGCGCTTCAGCGCCGCGACATTGGCGTCGGGCAGGCGCCGCAGCCGCTCGGCCTCGGCGGCGCGGCTTTGCAATTCGGGAATGAGGCCCGTCGCACGTTCGAGCAGTTCCGCAGCGGCGTCATTCATGGCATTTCGCTTCCCTCATCGCGCGCTTACTCGCACGAAGTTGTCGTCTTGCGAAGAAGATTCTTGAGCTGAACGATGTCGCTGCTCGTCAAAGCGCGCTGTATTGCCGCCTCGATCTCGAATCCGACTGCCGCAATCTTCTTGATCGCGGACAGCCCTTGCGGCGAGAGCGTCAGCCTCCCGCTGCGCGCGTCGCGGTTGCGTTTTTCGATAACGAGAAGATGCCGCCTTTCCAGCCTGCGGACAAGCCGCGACAGCGTCGAAAGGTCGATATCCGTCGTATCCCCGAGTTCGCGGAGGCGAATC
>DATGLO010000672.1:0-2536 GCA_035294105.1 Allostellaceae bacterium | reverse complement strand
GGCGCGGGCCACATCACCAATTATCCCGATGAAGGTACCGCCAACGGCACGGTCGTGCTGCAGCCGGGCGACTTCTTCATCCTGCCTTATATCCGCATGATCGAGCAGCCGGTGCGGCTGGAAATCCGCGACGGCTTCATCCGCAAGGTCGAAGGCAGCGTCGACGCCAAGGCCTTCACGCATTGGCTCGATCGCAACAAGAAGAGCGCGGACGATCTCGATCCTTACGCCGTCTCGCATCTCGGCTTCGGGCTCCATCCGCATGCGTTTTGGGATCACATTATCCTGCACGGCAACGAGCCCGATCGCATGGATTCCTCCGCGCGCGTGTTCCAAGGCAATTTCCTGTTCTCGACCGGACCCAACAACGACATGGGCGGCAAGCGCGACACCAAGGGCCATATCGACACGCCGATGATCGATTGCACCGTGCTGCTCGATAACGAGCTGGTGCTCGATCACGGCAAGTTCGTCGATCCCAAGATGGTCGTGCCGGCGGCCTGGGGCTGAGCCCCTGCGCCGCGCCGGGCTTGCTCTCGCCTTTGCTCTGAGCTGCGCGTTCGCGGCACCGAGCTTCGCCGCGAATGCGGTTGAGGTCGCGTCGAAGATCGACACCGAGGGCACCCTCCTCGGCAATATGATCGTGCTGTTGCTGAAGGCGCATGGCATCGCCGTCGACAGCCGCTTGCAGCTTGGCCCAACGCAGATCGTGCGCCAGGCGATCCTCGCCGGACAGATCGATCTCTATCCCGAATATACCGGCAACGGCGCGATCTTCTTTCATCGCGAAAGCGATCCCGCCTGGCAAGACGCGGCACAAGGCTATGCGCTGGTCAAGCGCCTCGATGCGGCACAGAACCATCTCGACTGGCTGGCACCGGCGCCGGCCGACAACAGCTGGGCGATCGCCGTGCGCCGCGATCTCGCCGACGCGGAACATCTCGCAACGCTCGAAGATTTTGCGGCCTACATCGATCGCGGCGGGCGGGTGAAGCTCGCAGCCTCGGCGGAATTCGTCGACAGCCCCGGCGCGCTACCCGCCTTCGAGCACGCCTATGGCTTCACGCTCGCGCGCGCTCAGCTTCTGACGCTTATCGGCGGCAACACTTCGGCGACGTTGCGCGCCGCCGCGGAAGGCATTTCCGGCGTCGATGCGGCGATGGCTTATGCGACCGATGGAGCGCTCGCCGTTCTACAGCTTCGGCTGCTGACCGACGACAGGCGCGCGCAGACGGTTTACGAGCCCGCGCCGGTGATCCGCGGCGCGGTGCTGACCCAACATCCGGAGATCGCCGCAATCCTCGATCCCGTTTTCCAATCGCTCACGCTCGCGCGTTTGCAGCAGCTCAATGCGAAAATTGCCGCCGATGGCGAGGAAGCGGCCGCCGTCGCCGAAACCTATCTGCACGATAGCGGCTTCCTCAAATGAGGCTCGTCCCGCGCAACCGCGTCCTCTTTGCGCTGATCACGGCGACGCTCCTCTGTTGCGCCTTCACCGGTTTCGTCAGCGTTGCTCCCAATCGTCTCGTCTCCGGCACGCCGCTGAGCCTGTGGCAGACAGGCCTCGGCGAACCCGTCGCCGCTCTGGCGTTCGTTTTGCTCGCGCTTTCCTTTGTACGAACGACGGTCGGCAGCCAAATCGCCGTGATGGTCGTCGCAATCGCCGCGCTGGTGGCATTGATCCTCGATGCCGGCACCGCCGCATCGCTGATCATGACTTCGGCTCGACCGGCGACGCGCGTCTCGCTCGCCGGCGGATTCTGGGCCGCAGGACTTTGCCTGGCGATGATCGTGCTAGACGCGTTGCTGCGGCTGAAAGCAAGCGGTTTGGTTCGTCTCGGCATTGCCGTGCTGATCGTCGCTGTGATCGTCGTCATGGCGCTTTCGGGTGAGTTCGATTCATTATCGCTGGCGCGCGAATACGCGGCGCGGCGCGGCGAATTCGCCGCAGAGCTCGCGCGTCATTGCGAGCTTGTGTTTGTCTCCGTCGCGATCGCGCTGGTCATCGGCGCGCCGCTGGGCGTCGCGGTCACGCGATGGCCGCGTCTGGGCCCCGGCGTCTTCAGCGCGCTGAACCTGCTTCAGACCATCCCCTCGGTGGCGCTTTTCGGCGTGCTGATTGCGCCGCTGTCCGCGCTCGGTCTCGGAGGCATCGGTGCAACCCCGGCGATCATCGCGCTGGTGCTTTATTCGCTGCTGCCGATCGTGCGCAACACCCATGCCGGGATCGTCGGAATCGATGCCGCGGTGATCGATGCCGCCCGCGCCATGGGCATGACACAAGGCCAGATCCTCTGGCGCATCGAGCTGCCGCTCGGCCTGCCGGTCTTCCTCGCCGGACTGCACATCGTCACCGTCCAGGCCATCGGATTGACCGTCGTCGCGGCGCTGATCGGCGCCGGCGGCCTCGGCAGCTTCGTCTTCCAGGGCATCGGGCAATACGCCATCGATCTCGTGCTGCTCGGTGCCGTGCCGACCATTCTCTTGGCGCTGGCCGCCGGAAAGCTGGTGCGGATAGTTGTCGCGGATGCTTGCA
>DATGLO010000671.1:0-4505 GCA_035294105.1 Allostellaceae bacterium | reverse complement strand
TTTTGAGAAACGGGGTCTTATGCGCATCATCGCCATCGAAGAACACGTTACCACGCCGCTCTATCAGCAAAAGCAGGTCGACAGCCCGCGCCGTCTCGCCTCGCTCGCCGACCGCAAGCAACGGGTCGGCCACGACGTCATGGCGGAAATGCTCGACATGTCGAATTCGCGCGTCGCCGCGATGAACGACAGCGGCATCGACCTCCAGGTGCTGTCGATGACCATGCCCGGCCCGCAAGGGCTGCCGGCGGCGGAGGCAATCGCCGTCGCGCGCGACGCCAACGATCGCATCGCGGCCGCGGTCAAGGCACATCCCAACCGCTTTGCCGCCTTTGCCACGCTGCCGACGCCCGACGTCAAAGCGGCCGTCGCCGAGCTTCAGCGCACGGTCGGCACGCTCGGCTTCAAAGGCACGATGATCAACGGCCACACCAACGGCGAATTCCTCGACGATAAGAAATACTGGCCGATCTTCGAGGCTGCCGAGGCGCTCGACGTGCCGGTCTATCTCCATCCGCGCGATGTCCCGCCGGCCGCGGCCTTCTATTTTGCCGGCTATCCCGAGATTGCGACCGCTGCCTGCGGTTTTACCGTCGACACCACCATTCATTTCATGCGGCTGGTCTTTGCCGGCGTGTTCGACGCTTTCCCAAAGCTCAAATTCATCCTCGGCCATCTCGGCGAAGGCATTCCCTTCGTCCTCAACCGGGTCGAAGATCATACCGGCCTCGCCGCCAAGCGCCGGGGCCTCAAGCGGACCTTTGCCGAGGTCATGAAGGAAAGCGTCTGGGTCACGACCAGCGGCAATTTCTCGCCGCCGGCCCTGCGCTGCACGGTCGAGGTCCTCGGCATCGACCGGGTGATGTTCTCGGTCGACTGGCCCTATGAATCGAACAAGATCGGGGTCGCGTTCCTCAACAACCTGGGCCTGGCCCCGCCGGACCTCGAAAAGCTCGCCCATGGCAATGCCGAGCGCCTCTTGAGGCTATGACGGAACCTGCCGATCCACCACGGTGTTGCCGGTTAAAGAGGTCGGAAAACTCCACCTCTCTTGGCCAAGTTCGATACCTGGGTGGACGGAGGTCGCGATGCCATTCGACGGACGTGAGTTTTCAACGCGCATCGAAGCTTTGGAAAAGATCGATCGCGTGATCGAGCAGCTTCCAACCGAAGACAGATGGTGCAAGGGGGCACTATATACCGTCGACGGTCGCCGCTGCATCCTCGGCGCGATGCAGGCAGTCAATGGCGCAATGGTTCTGAAGCAGCCGATCCTGCAAGCGATCCAGGAAGTGACCGGGCGCCGCTATACGGCGATCGAGACTTTCAACGACCGCCGCACGACAACTCACGCGCAAGTGATCGCCGTCCTGCAGCGCGCGCGTCGGGACATCCTCGACGGAACCGCCGGCTGCCATACCGCGGCGCCGCACACCTCGTGGTTGAAGCGGCTGGTGTTCGCCCGCTAGACCATCGCGCCGATAACCGAGGCGAGCTTGTCGAGCGCGTAGGGTTTGTCGAGCCGCGGCAGGCCGGAATCATCCTGCGCAGCGAGCTCGGCATAGCCGCTGGCCAGCACCACCGGCAGGCCCGGCCGCGTTTCGTGGATGCGCTGCGCGAGCTCCTTGCCGGTCATCCCCGGCATCGCATAGTCGGTAATGACGAGGTCGACTTTGGGATTAGCGCCGAGCATCTCGAGGGCGCGCCCCGCCGAAGACGCCACAGTGACGCGATGGCCGAGCACTTTGAGCATGCCGACGGTGGTTTCGGCGACGATCGGATCGTCGTCGACGAGCAGGATGCTGCAGGCGCGCGAGGCGGCGCAGTCCGCCACCGGCACCGCGGCCGTGCGCACCGCCGAGGCCGCCGTCGCGACCGGAAGCCATAGCTCGACTGTCGTTCCGGAGCCGACCTTGCTCGAAATCGCGATAGCGCCGCCTGACTGCTTGGCAAGGCCGTAGACGCTTGAAAGGCCGAGCCCCGTCCCTTTGCCGAGACCTTTCGTGGTGAAGAACGGTTCGGCGGCGCGCTTCAGCGTCTCCTCGTCCATGCCCATGCCGGTATCGCTGACCAGAATGCGGACGAAATCGCCGGGGGCAAGCTCGAGCTGGTTCGGGCGCTCGACGCTTTCGAGCCGCGCCGAGATCGCCAGCTTGCCGCCTTGCGGCATCGCATCGCGCGCATTGAGCGAGAGGTTGAGGATCGCCAGCTCGAGCTGGTTGGGGTCGACATGGACCAGGGCAAGATCGTCCGGAAATTCCGAGACGAGCTCGATCGTCGGGCCGAGCGTGCGGCGCAAAAGATCGCTCATATCATCGATCAGCCGGGCAACGTCGACCGGTTCGGGACGCAGCTCCTGCCGCCGGGCGAAGGCCAGCAGACGCTTCGTTAAAGCAGCGCCTCGTTCGGCGGCGCGCCGCGCGCCGTCGATCAAACGGCGCGCCCCGGCGTCGCCGTCGAGCCGCCTTGTCAGCATCTCGAGATTGCCGAGGATGGCCATCAGCAGGTTGTTGAAGTCGTGCGCGAGGCCGCCGGTGAGCTGACCGAGGCTTTCGAGCTTCTGCATCTCGTGGACCTGGGCCAACGCCTGCTCGCGCTCCGCCGTGCGCTCTTGGACGCGGCGCTCGAGCTGCGCATTGGCCTCCGCCAGCTCGGCGGTACGCTCCGCGACGCGACGCTCGAGCTCGGCGTTGAGGCGCTCGATGTCGCGCGTCTTGCGATACAGCTCGGCGAATACCCGGACCTTGGCGCGCAACAGCTCCGGCACCACCGGCACCGGCACATAATCCGCGGCGCCGTACTCGTAGCCCTTCACGCGATCGAGATCGGTCATCGCGATCGCCGAAACGAAGATGATCGCGGTGCGCTGGAAACGCGGATGCTCGCGGATCATCGCCGCCAGCTCGAAGCCGTCGAGCTCGGGCATGCACACATCGATGAGCACGACCGCGATATCATGCTTCAACAGCAGCATGAATGCTTCGCGCGCCGAATTGGCCTTGAAGAGATTCTCGTCGAGCTCGCCGAGAATCACCTCGTAGCTGAGAAGCTTCGCCGGCTGGTCGTCGACGAGAAGAATATTGACTTTGTCGCTCTCGGCCATGATCTCCTGTCGCTTAGCGATGCAGCCACATGCGCAGCGCCGACAGCAGCTGCTCGGTGTTCACGGGTTTCGCCAGATAATCGGACGCGCCGGCATCGAGGCATTTCTCGCGGTCGCCTTTCATCGCTTTCGCGGTGAGCGCGATGATAGGCAAGCGGCGGAACGCGTTGTTTTGCCGGATCACGCCCATCGTTTCATAGCCGTCCATTTCCGGCATCATGATGTCCATAAGCACGATCGCCACACCGGGCGTGTTGTCGAGCATAGCGATGGCTTCCCGACCCGTCGAGGCGGTCAAGACGCGCATGCCGCGGCGCTCCAGCACCGAGCTCAGGGCGAAGATGTTGCGCGCGTCGTCGTCGACCACCAGCACGGTACGGCCGATCAGATCGTCGTCCGAATTGTGCAGCCGCTCGAGCATGCGCTGCTTCTCGGGCGGCAGGTCGGCGACCACGCGATGGAGGAAGAGCGCGGTTTCGTCGAGCAGACGCTCGGGCGATTCCACGCCCTTCACCACGACGCTGCGCGCCATGGTATGGAGCTGCGCGTCCTCCTCGGGCGACAGCTCGCGGCCGGTGAAGACGACGATCGGCAGATCGACGAGCCGGGCGTCGTCGCGCATGCGCTCCAGAAGCTCGAAGCCCGACATGTCGGGGAGACGCAGATCGAGCACGACGCAATCGACGTCCTGGACGCGCAGAACCGACAGCGCCGCGGCGCCGCTCTCGGCCGTGACGATCTCGATATCGTCGTGGCCCAACAGCTCGGCGATGCTCACGCGCTCGTCGGGATTGTCTTCGATCACCAGCAGGCGCTTGCGGCGCGGTTTCGTGTATTCCTTGATTCGGTTGAGCGCTTCCTCGATGCCTTCTGGGGTGGTCGGCTTGTTGATGAACGAGAACGCCCCGCGCGCGAGGCCGTGCTGCCGGTCCTCGTCGAGCGTCACGATCTGGACCGGGATGTGCCGCGTCGCCGGATCCTGCTTCAACTGGCCGAGCACGCTCCAGCCGAGCATGTCGGGCAGGAAAACGTCGAGCGAGACCGCGTAGGGCTTGTACTCGCGCGCCAGCGAGAGGGCATCGGCGCCGCGCATGGCAACGAGAACCTTAAGTCCATTGTCATGCGCGAGATCGGCCATGATCCGCGCGTAATGCGGATCGTCCTCGACGATGAGCAGCACCGGCTCGCCCGGCGTGATGCTGTCGCGATCGTCGGGCACCTGTTCCGTGACCGCCTCGAGCCGCGCATTGTTGAGCATGGCTGCCGACGGCGCGGCGACGGCCGGAACCGGCACGCTCTCCCCCGCGACCGGGCGCTGTGAATTCGCGGGGCCTTTGTACTTGAGCGGCAGATAGAGGACGAAGGTGCTGCCCATGCCGGGCGTGCTGCGGAGCTGGATCTC
>DATGLO010000670.1:0-4612 GCA_035294105.1 Allostellaceae bacterium | reverse complement strand
GTGCTCGCCTACGTCGCCGCCAACACCACGCGCATCCGCCTGGCGCCGGCGGTGACCGTGCTGCCGTTGCATCACCCCATTCGCGTCGCCGAGCAGTGGGCGACCCTCGATCTTCTGTCCGGCGGCCGGGTCGATTTCGCCGCCGGCCGCGGCTACGACCAGCGCGAATATCTGCCGTTCCACGTGTCGTTCGCGGACAACCAGGGGAGCTTCGAGGAAGGCCTTGAGCTGGTGCGCCGGCTCTGGCAGGCGGAGGGCCGCATCACGCACCGCGGCGCGCACTATTCGTTCGCCGACGTGCGCATCACGCCGAAGCCGGTGCAGCGGCCGCTGCCGATCCATGTCGCTTCCTTCTCGAAGCCGTCGATCGAGCTCGCGGCAAGGCTCGGCGCCAGCCTCGTCGTCGCGGCCGGCGCCGCGACCTCGGTGCATGGCGGCTTGAAGCAGGTCGCGGAGCTTTATCGCGCGGCTTGCGCCGCCGCGAGTACAAGGCCGCAGCGGCTGGTCACGAGCTATTTCATTCATTTCGCCGCCACGCCGGCCGAGGAGCGCGCCGCGCGCGAGCGCCAGCTGCGCTATCACCGGGAATGCACCTCGCCCGCTTTTCCCGGCGATCCCCAAACGGCGCCCGAGGACTATCGCTATTTCATCGAGATCGTCGAGCGCTATCGCACGATGAAGGCCGAGGACTTCAACGAGAACGCGGTTCTTATCGGCACTCCCGCAAAAATCATCGACACGCTGAAAGCCAAGGTCGAAGCAGCCGGTTTCGACGAAGCGATCCTTTATTTCAATCTCGGCCTCAAGCCGCATGCGCAGGTGAAGGACGAGATGGCGCGCTTCATGGCCGAGGTCGCGCCCGCTTTTCGTTGAATCCGAATGGCGGAAGGCGGCCTACGAACCCTAATAATCGTGGATGTTGAGTAGAAGATAGACAGCGCACACCGCAAGCAGCGCGGTGAATACGAGGCCGAGCGCCGCCGAGAGGATGCGTGCGCTTTCTTCCTTGTCCCAATGAAGCCCGTGGAAATGCAGACGGTCGCCCAGGCGAAAATGCATGCTACCTCCCTTGCTCCGGCCTTTCCTCGTCAGCGGAGATCTTTCACCTGCAACCGCAATCGATCGCGAAGGGTTCCAGCGCGTCAGATTTTGGCGAAGCGCCGCGCCTCCGCCCTCGGCTCGAAGGTCAGGCAGATGGCATGGCCGAGCAGCGAGCCGAGCATCAGCCCGACGATCCCATAGCCGATCGCCGCCAGCGTAAGATCGAGATGCACGGTGTAGGTGGCGAGCTCGGTGCGCCACACCGCCGCCTTATAGCCATTGGGATCGCGTGCGGCGTCGGCGATCGCGGCCAATGGTTGTATGACTGCGGGTCGGGCAAGGATACGCTGGCGCGCGGCGATGAGGCTCGAAGCGCGATCGAGCGACAGCGCCAGGGTCGCGGCGTTGGCGGGCTCGTGCGGCTTCAACGCGGCGATCAGCGACGCGTCGTCGCCTGGCGGGATGTTGTAATAATGACGCGCGGCCGCTTCGCGCTGATCGATATCGCGCCGCGCGTCGCTTCCGACCTGGAGCAAGGCATTCACGTAATCGGCGGTGAAAGCCGGCGCTTGCATCAGAACGAGCGCGAGGAACAGAGCCAGCCCGAGCCGAATGCTATGCGAGAGCCAGCGCCTCAGGAAGCGCATGCCTCAGCCAAAGAGGCGCTCGCCCCCGAGAGATCGGTCTCAGCGCGCCGAGAAGGCGAGACCGCCCTGGCACATTGCGTTCTGCGCGTTCACGGCGATGTTGCAATTGCCGCCATTGGTGCCGAGCGAGTGGGCGACGCAATTCGTCACTTCATAGCGGCCGGACTGTTGGCCTTCGGTATCGAGGCTCATATCGATCGTGCCGCGGCATTGCGGGCCGGCGCTCTGGCCGATCGAATATTCGAACCGCACCGGCACGGAGGTGCCGGGCGCCACCGGCGGCGCCACGCGCATCTCGAGATTGGCTTGCTGATGCGGCATCAGCTGAAACGGCACGACGCCGGTGCCGCTGACCGTCTGCGGCACGTTGGTGTTGTTCGCGACGCTGACATTCGCCCGCGCGACGAAAGTATTCGCCGGCGCCAAGGCCTGGCTTTGCGGCGCCTGGATGATGGGCGGTGGCGGCGGCGCGGTCTGGATTTGCGTTTGCGCGAAGGCGCCCAGCGAAGCAGAGATCAGCAAAACGCCGGCAGTCGCGGCGGCGAGGCCCAATCGAGACATGGTGACACCTCTCGGGCAAAAACAACGAATGCAGCGAGTCAACGCGCCAAGCCCGCGCCGGTTCCCGAGAGGCGGCTAGCTTAAGCGAGGCTGGGCATGATCCGCTTGGCGTTCTCGCTCTCGATCAGGCGGATATCCGCGGCACTGAGGCCCAGGGTCCCGAGATCGGCAACGGTCGTCTCGGCGCGGACATAGGGCGTGTCGGTGCCGAAGAGAAGCTGGGCCGCGGTGGTCAGCTTCATCAGCGCCGCCATGCCCGGGGGATTCGTCGCCGAGACGATGTCGAAATAGAGCTTTTTGAATTCGGCGATCGCGCCGTTGGGCATGCGCGCGGCCAAATCTTTTCGTTGGCGCACGAGATTGGAGACGCGATGCGCGAGCATCGGGATCGTGCCGCCGCCATGGGCAAAGATCAGCTTGAGGTCCGGGCAGCGCTGCACCGTGCCGCCGAAAACGAGGCTCATGATCGCGCGCGTCGTGTCGAAGGGATATTCGATCAGCGGCGGGTTGAGATCGGGCAGCAGGTTGGCGCAACAGCCGGGGACGGTCGGATGGAAGAAGATCGTCGCCTTCCGCCGGTTGAGCTCGTCGAACACGGGCGCGAAAGCGGGATCGCCCGGCCATTGCGTCTCATAGCTCGTCTGCAGCTTGAAGCCGTCGCATTTCAGGACCTCGGCCGCATATTCGATCTCTTTGAGGCAAAGATCGACATGCGGCAGCGGCAACAGCGCGAACATGCCGAAGCGCTTCGGATGGTCCTGCTTCAGCTTCGCGGCGAATTCGTTGCAACCGCGCGCCAGGGCATGCGCGCGTTGCGGTTCGTTCGGCCGCACGATCACGGTCGAAATAGAGGTGATGGTCGTCGCGATGCCGTTGCGGTCCATCGCCTCCAATGACATGGCCGGCGTCCAGCGCGCGACCATGTCGAAATTCATCGCGCGGCCGGCCATGCGCTCGGCCTCTTCCTCGAGCCAGCGTTTCGGCAGAATGTGGTGATGGACGTCGATCCGATGCGGCTCGGCCATGATTCCTCCGCTGCGCGTTGGCCTTAAATGTTGCCGGCATCTTCGGGTGCCGCGGCTTGCCCGGCAAGCGCGTTCTGGCCCGCCTGCGCGGCCGGCGCCGCTGAGCTTGCCCGGCTGCGGCCGTGCGATTAGGTTTGGGCGTCAAACAAATTACGAGAGAAAGCGTCGGCCATGGAATTCGGTATTTTCTCGAATGCGCGCCGGCCGAGCCGGTTCTTGAGCGACGCCTGGGATCGAGACATCGACGAGATCGCCGTCGCCGACAAGCTCGGCTTCAACGTCGCCTGGATCAGCGAGCATCAATCGCCGGCCGAGCTCATCATCTGCAAGGCCGCCGGACGAACCGAGCAGATCCGCCTCGGCTCGGCGGTGCGGCCCGTCGCCTATTACCATCCCCTGCAAGTCGTGATCGAAGCGAATGCCTGCGACCAGCTCACCCATGGCCGCTACCAGCTCGGCGTCGGCTTTGGCTTCTATCGCACGCAGATGGAGCAGCGCGGGCTCGATTTCGACAAGACGCGCGAGATGATGCATGCCTCGATCGAGCTGATCCTCAAACTGTGGAACAGCAAAGAGCCGGTCGATTACGACGGTCCGTTTTGGACGGGCAAAGGCATGGTCGCGAAGCCCGATCCGGTGCAGAAGCCGCATCCGCCCGTCGGCATCGCCTTGAGCCGCTCGCCGTCATCGGCCGAGCTCGCCGGCAAGTTCGGTCTCTTGCCCTTGACCGGCGATTTCATTCCCGTGCCGCGCCTTAAAATGCTCGGCGATACCTTCGTTGCCGCGCAGCGCGCCGCCGGCCGGCCGCAGCGCCGCGCCGATCTCCACGCGACACGCGTCATCTATGTCGCCGAGAGCGATGCGATCGCGCGCGAGGACATGCGCCAATCCTACGAAGAGACGATCCGCTGGGAGATCAAGAACACGCCGCATCACCAGATCGAGCGCGTGCCGCCGGGCGGAACCCTCGAGGACATCACCTACGATTACCTGGTCGATACCGGCAATCTCTTCATCGGCAGCCCCGACACCGTGCATAGGCGCATTCTCGATTTCTACGCGCAAAGCGGCGGCTTCGGCACGCTGATGTTCCATGGCGGCCGCGACTATGCGACGCCGGAAAAGCTCGGCCGCTCGATGAAGCTGTTCATGGACGAGGTCGCGCCGCGCCTTAGGCATCTCGACCCCGATCGCGAGGTCCGCGCCGCGTAAACCCATGTCCCGCCGGCGGCCCGGCGCGGGCTACCAGCACCCGAGCCGGACCGCACGGGTCCGAAGCCTCCCTGCATCGGCGACGGCGCTACGATGGCGCTGCCGCTTATTTAATTATCTTCGTAC
>DATGLO010000669.1:0-6375 GCA_035294105.1 Allostellaceae bacterium | reverse complement strand
CGTTCAAGGATCGCATCGGCAAGGACGAGTATTACACCGGGCAAGGCGATCTCACCCTCGTGCGCCAGGGCAGCCATATGTGGGAGACGAACTTCATCCCCGATATCGCGACCCTCGAGCTGCAATCCTACGAGGCGCGCGGCGCCGGCGGCGCCAATATCAAGATGATCCTCGGCGACAGCTCGATGCACGCGCATATCTCCGAGATGCCGCCCGGCACCTACAAGAAGGCGCATCGCCACAGCGCCGGCACGCATGTGATGTTCCTGGTCGGCACCGGCTATTCGCTCGCCTGGTTCGAAGGCGACAAGGACTATCGCCGCATCGATTGGCGCCACGGCGTCGTCTATCCGCCGGCGGAGCGGCAGATCCACCAGCATTTCAACACCTGCGACCGCCCGGCGCGCTATCTCGCGACCGGCGTCGGCGGCATCCGCTATCCGATGACGGCGGCCGCGCGCCGCACCGGCGGCGACGGCGACGATCTCGGCGCGACGGCGAAGAGCATGAAGGACGGCGGCGACCAGATCGAATACGAGGATCAGGACCCGCGCATCCATCCCCTATGGCTCGCCGAGATGAAGAAGAACGGCGGCCGGGTCGATCCGCTGATGTACAAGTGGTTCCCGGAGAAGCACGCCGCCGAGTGACGGCGGCCTTAACAGCCTATGTCGCCTCGGCTTCGCGGATGGTCGAAGGGCTGTCGAGGACGAAGCGCGCCAGCTCGTCCTTGCGCGCGAACCATACGCCCTTCTCGCGCTGCGCCCGCGCGATGAACGCCTCGACGATCCGCACCCGCGCCGGCCGCGCCAGCTTGTCGTGGAAGCTGATCACCATCATGCGCCGCCGCGTTTCGGCTTCTTCGTAAAGCGCCGCGAACTCCTCGTTGAGCGTCCGCTCGTAGCCCGAAAGATCGCCCGGCTGCAGTTGGTAATGCACGAGATCGTTGAGATAGCGCGTATAGGGCATCACCACGAAGGGCTTGCCGTTGACGGGCACGATCGAGGGCTCGTCGCGGCCGAAATCGTCGATGTGATAGAGGAAGCCGAGCTCTTGCAAGATCGAGAGCGTGTTCGCGCTGCGCCACACGCCCTGGGTGTTGTAGCCGACCGGATGCTGCCCGGTGAGCCGCTCTTGAAGCTCGACCCCGTCGCGGATGAATTTGCGCTCGTCCTCGCGCGAGAGATGGAATTGCGGCGTGTGGGTGATGCCGTGCGCCGCGCATTCGTGGCCGCGCTCGGCGATCTCGCGCGCGAGCTTCGGCGCCTTTTCGAGCCCCTTGGCGGCGAGGAACGCCGAGACCTTGATCCGGCGCCGGTCGAACATGTCGAGGAGACGCGGAATCCCCTCGCGCCAGCCATATTGCTCCTCGGTATAGGCGGCGAGATTGGGGAAGCGCTTGCCCTGGGCCTCGGGCGGTGTCGCCTGCGGCGGGATCATCGGCATCGGCTCCGATCCTGCTTCCCACATCATCGAGATGGAAATCGGCAGCCGCACGCCGTCGGGCCAATGCGCGTCGCTCATGGTCGTTCCTTCATGTTCGTGAGGTCGCTGCGGTCTGGGCCGAAGGGTAGCCGCTCGACCGCCATTGTCGAGCGCCGGCGTGGACGAGCGCCTTCCGCCGGGGTGACGAAATGAACTAGACTTCCCGGAAACCGCGCCATGAATGCGCCGCAGGGAGGCTGACCATGAAAATCGGGCTCGTCGTTGCCGCATTGATGTCGGCCGCGCTGGCGGCGCTCTCGCCGGCCAAAGCCGCGGAGAAGCTCACCATCGGCATGATCGGCTCGCCCGATAGCGGCGGCTGGCTCTATTACATCGGCATCGCCAAGGGCTATTTCGCCGCGCAAGGCATCGACCCCGAATTCATCTACGTGCCGACCGCTCCCGGCGTGATGCAGCAGCTCGTCGCCGGCTCGCTCGACGTCGTCGGCGTCGACGGCGTGGTCGAGCCGATCCACGCCGTGGCCAAAGGCGCGAGCGTCGCGATCCTCCGCATGACCAGCAACACGACGCCCTATGAAATGGTCGCCAAGCCGACGATCAACTCGATCAAGGATTTGAAGGGAAAGACGATCACCATCGGCGGCCTCATGGACATCAACCGCATCTATCTCGAGCGCATCATGCAGGCGAACGGGATCAAATGGGGCGAGTACGACGTCGTCGTCATCGGCAACTCGGCGCAGCGTTTCGCCGCACTGCAATCGGGGTCGGTCGATGCGACGATGCTGGTGCCGCCGGTCTCTTTCGCGGCCGAGAAGGCGGGCTTCAAGAACATCGCCTGGATCAAGGACTATGCGGGCGACCTGCCGATGGCGAGCGCCGATGTGACCGACGACTGGGCGAAAGCGCATATGGACGTGGCGAAGAAGCTGGTTGGGGTGCTCAATCAATCGGCGGCGTTCTTCTACGGCGACGGCAATCGCGACGCGGCGATCGACATTCTCGCCAACGCCTCGCACGCCGATCGCGACCAGGTGGCGCGCACCTACGACCTGTCGAAGCAGATCCAGATGTATGACCGCGAGGACACGGTCTCGCGCACCGATCTGCAGCATCTGATCGACGGCATGAAATCGATCGGCGACCTTCAGGGTGTCGACATCACCCCCGACCAGCTCGTGATCGCCGGGCTGACGAAGCTGACGAATTAAGCAGCACGCGCCGGCGCGCGATGGCGCGATCGGGCGCGCGCTCGACCTCCGCGCGGCGCCGTTCGGCCGCGGCGCCGTTCAGCCGCGGACGAGGTGCAATTGCCGCATCTCGAGCTGCGCTTCGGCGGGATCGACCACGACCGAGGTGAAGCCGCTGATGTCGCAGCCGCCGCCCGAGCCGCCGCCACGCGCGCTCGAACAGACAGTCTCCGGCATCGCGATCAGCTTGACGTAGAACACCTCGCCGGCGCGCGGCGTGACGGACTTGAATTGGTAGGGCACGACGCGCGTCGGCGTGAAGGTGATCGCGTAGGGCATGCCGGCGGGCACGTCGCGATAGAAGGCATCGCCGCGCGGCAGGACGCCGACCGCCTTATCGTTGAGCGAAACCGTGAGATCGACCGACGGATCGTAATAGCCGATGTCGCGATAGAAGACGATGCGCGCCATGCCGGGCGCGAGCGGCGCGAAAGCGGCCGGCTGTTCCACCGGCGAGGCGGCGCAGGCCGCGAGAAAGAAAAGCAAAAGCAAGGCGGGCAGGCGGAAACGACGGGTCATGACGGGCTCTCGCGCAAAGCGTATCGCCGCAGCTTGGCGAGAAATTGCGGCGTGCTCAAGGCCGGCCCGGCGCTCGAGCGCGGCGCAATCGCGGGACAACGATCGCGTGCGACAGGGCGCCAGCGGTCCGGCCGCCGGATGAGACGGTCAGGTTCCCGTCGGCCGCGGTGCCGCCGCGGCCAGCGGAACGCGGTTCGCGCCCGGCGCTCCCGGCACGCCGCCGGCCGCGGCCTGGGCGCGCTGCTGCTGCGCCGAGACCTCCTGCTGGCGGCGATTTTGCCGGCTCGCGGTCATCTTCTGGCGGTGACGCCAGCGCTCGATGATGCTGGCGATCGGCTCGACGGTCGTGCCGCCCTCCTCGCGCCAGGCTTCGGAGAAGGCGAAGGTCTTGCTGCGCGGCATCTCGCTCTCCGCGAGCGGCGAGAACACCACGCGCTGCGGCACCGGCACGCCTTCGCCGACGACGATCGCTTCGCCGGTATGAAGCGACGGCAGGAATTCCAACAGACCGAGCCCCGCTTCGGGCATCGCCGCCTGCACCAGCTCCTGATCGGCCTGGTTGCTCATGCGCAGCGCGAAGATGGTGTTGCATTCCGACAGCATCTCGGTCGCGAGATCGGACGGCCGCTGGCTGACGACGCACAGCGAAACCCCATATTTGCGGCCTTCCTTGGCGATGCGGCCGAGGGCGCGTTTGGTCGGCTCGAAGCCGAGGCCGGTGGCGCGCGGCGCGTAGCGATGCGCCTCCTCGCAGACGAGGAGGATCGGCGAGCTGCGCTCGCTCCACAGCGCGAAATCGAGGGTGATGCGGCACAGCACCGAAACGACGACGTTGAGGATTTCCGACGGCACGCCCGAAAGGTCGGCGATGGTGATCGGCTTCTTGTCGACCGGGATGCGGAAGAGCCGCGCCAGGATCGCGGCCATGCGGTCGCCGGTGCCGTAACGCGAGAACATGAACGAGTAACGCGAATCGGTCGAGAGGTTCTTGATGCGGTTGATCAGCCGCACATAGGCGGGCATCGGCTCGGGCCGCACCAGCTTGCCTTGCGCCTCTTGCAGGTAGGAGAGGAGATCGCCGACGGCGTAGGGGACCGGCGTGTCGACCGTCAGGTTGTACTCGGTCTTGCCGTTGAGGAACTTCAATTTCGCGGCGACGATCGCCTCGCCGAGGATCGACGCCATCGCCTGGCGGAACTCGTCCTCGCCGATGAACACCTCGGTCAGCTCGTCGAAATTGAAGAGCCAATACGGCAGGTCGAGCGTCACGGCCGGATCGAGCACCATTGCCTCGTCCTTGAAGGCCTGGGCGTATTCGTTGTGCGGATCGAGCAGCAGCACCCGCGCATGCGGGTTCTCGCGCAGCAGCGATTTCAAGATCACGGTGACGGCGCAGGATTTTCCCGAGCCGGTGGTGCCGAGCACCGCGAAATGCTTGCCGAGCAGGTCGTCGGTCTTGATGAAGGCGGGGAGGCTGCGGTCGTGATGCAGGGCACCGATGCGCGCCGACGAGATCGCCGGGCAGGCATAGATCGCCTGCAGGTCTTCCTGGCTGGCGAACGATACCTCGTTGCCGAGCCGCGGGAAGAACGAGACGCCGCGCTGAAACGGCGCGGCGGGCGCGTCGTCCTTCATCAGAATTTCGCCCAACAGCTCGAGCTCGGCGATATTCAGCTCGTCCTCCGAGGAAATCGCCGAGGGGATCGGGATGCTGATCGCGTGCACCATCGCGAAGGCGCGCGAATGCGGCGTGGTCAGGCGCACGATCGTGCCGACCTCGATCGCCCAACGCGCGCCGTCCTGGGGCATTTGCAGGAGGCAGACGAGCTGCGAGCCGGAAACGGAAACGACGCGCCCGATCTTCTGATTAGGCTGTTGCATGGTCTTCATCCAGTGAGAATCGGTTCGAAAGCACTTGTTCGATGTCGCGGATCGCCTGATGCACCGGCGACGGCGGCGATGGGGCAGGCGCGGCGCCGGCGCCATCCGCCGCAACGCCGAACATCTGCACGCGGCTCATCGGCAGATCGATGATCGCGGTCGTGCCGCGGCCGAGCTCGCTCTCGAGGCGCAGGCTGCCGCCATGCAGCTCGACGAGCCCGCGCGTCAACGGCAGGCCGAGGCCGGTCCCTTCGAAGCGCCGGTTGAGCCCGGTGTCGGCTTGCGCGAAAGGCTGCATGACGCGCGGCAAGTCTGCGGCGGCGATGCCGATGCCGGTGTCCGCGACGATAAGGCGGCAGCCTTGGCCCGCGATCAATCGCCATGAGAGGCTGATCGCGCCGTCGGCGGGCGTGAACTTCACCGCGTTCGACAAGAGATTGATCACGATCTGCTTCATCTTGCGCTCGTCGGCGGCGACCAGGAACGCAACCGGCGGCGGCTCGACGTCGATCTTCACCGCGGCGAGCCGGGCGCGCTCCGAGACGACCCGTGCGCAGGACTGGAGGAGCTGATAGGGATCGAGGGTCTCTTCGTTAAGCTCGCTCTTGCCGGCTTCGATGCGCGCGAGGTCGAGGATGTCGTTGATGATCGACAAGAGGTGCTCGGCGCTGCCCGTGATGTCGCGCGAGTATTCGAGATATTTCGTCGTGCCAATGGGGCCGAGCGTCTCGTCCGCGATGATCTGCGAGAAGCCCATGATCGCATTGAGCGGCGTCCTGAGCTCGTGACTCATATTGGCGAGGAATTCCGATTTGGCGCGGTTCGCGGCTTGCGCCGCCAGCATCGCCTCGGTCGCGGAGCTCGCCGCGAATTCGGCCTGGACGCGCGCGGCCTTGAGCGCGGTCTCGACCCGGCGGCGGCTGGCGATCGAGCCCAGCTGCTCGCAATAGCGCTGCATCAGACCGCTCGCGCGGCGGCTTTGCCTCTTTTGTGCGCGTGCGATCACGGTAAAGAAAGCCTTACCGCGAGAGCGTTGCGCCAAAACGAGCGAAGACGGAGCAAGATTCGACCACTCACCTGTAGTTCCCCCGATCCCGCCCGGCGAGGGATGGTGCCGACCTAGCAGTAACGATGAAACGCTAAGAATTAATGTGTGACACGGCCGCCGCGGAACGCGGCCGGCCTCGCTCCGGCTTTTTCGGAACCCGAAACCTTGCACATCGCTTAACAATATGTCAGTTCTTGGCGCCGTTGGCGGCGTCTCGTCGTTGGGATTTCT
>DATGLO010000668.1:0-2664 GCA_035294105.1 Allostellaceae bacterium | reverse complement strand
CCGCGCCGATGCCGGCGGGCTCGTTTACGCCAAGCGCGCCGGCATTCCGACGTCCGTCATCCCGCATCGCGATTATCCGAGCCGCGAGACCTTCGATGCCGCGCTGACCAAGGCGCTCGAGGCGGCGAAGATCGAGCTCGTCTGCCTCGCCGGTTTTATGCGTCTCTTGACCGCCGGCTTCGTCGCGCATTGGCACGACCGGCTCATCAACATCCATCCCTCGCTGTTGCCGGCGTTTCCTGGCCTCGGCACCCATGCGCGCGCGCTCGAAGAAGGCGTGCGCTTTGCCGGCTGCACCGTGCATTTTGTGCGCGCCGAGATGGACCAGGGGCCGATCATCGTTCAGGCCGCGGTGCCGGTGCTGGTGGGCGATGACGAGGCAACGCTCGCCGCACGCGTTCTCGCCGCAGAGCATCGCGCCTATCCGCTGGCGCTTAAGCTTATCGGCGAAGGCCGCGTCAAGGTCGCCGGCAAGCGCGTCGACATCGCCGGCCGGTCTGGCCCCGGCACGATCATGCTCAATCCGCCCGACGAAAGCGGCGCGTGACCCCTATTCCTTCGACCGGCAGCCCTGCGAAACTCGGCGCGATCGTCCTGTTCTGGCTCGGCGTCGGTCTCATTCAAACCTTCAACTGGGGCAGCGGCGCGCCGAAAGCGGCCGTGATGCTGGCAATGCTTCTCGCCGTGCCTTTCGTGCTGCGCGACGCCCGGAAGGCGCCGTCGCCGCTATCGCCCCGCCTCGCGCAGGGCACCGCCATCGCGCTGTGGATCGCGATCGCGCTCGACCTCGCCTATTTCGCTGCGCGCATCGTCGCGCCGCATGTCATCGACATCGCGACGACCACCCTCGCGGCCGGCGAGGCAGTGCTGCGTGGCACGAATCCTTATGCCGCGGCGCTCGACATCGGGCCCGAAAGCGCCGGCTTCACCGGCTACAAATACCTCCCGGTGATGATCGCCGCCTACCTGCCGCTCGGCGCGAGTCTCGGCCAGCGCGGCGTGCTGGTCACCAACCTCATCGTCTGGCTGGCGACCCTCTGGCTCATGAAGCGCCTCGCCGGCGCCAAGCTCGCGCCGCTGCTCCTCGCCATGCTGCCGCTGATCGCCGAGCAGATCTTCGCCAAAGGCGCGACCGACCTCGTCGCCGTGCTGCCGTTGCTCGGCGCGCTGGCGCTCGTCCGGCGTAGCAGCTTCTGGTGCGGCGTTTGCGTCGGGCTGTCGGTCGCGGCGAAGCTCCTCCCCGGCGTCGCGGTTCTGCCGGCGCTGATTCCCGCCGAGCGCCGCGGCGCGTTCATCGCCGGCGTTATTGTCGGGCTGTGGCCGATCCTGCCTTTCGTCCTTGCCGGACCGCAGGCTTTCTGGGGCAACATCGTGCTGTTCAACCTCGCGCGGCTGCCCGACGATACAAGCTGGCTGCATTACGTCCCTGCCGCCGTCGCCACCGCCGCGCATCTTATCCTCGCCGCGGGGATGGCGGCTGCGGCGATTGCCGTCTGGCGCCGGCCGCCCTCTATCGCGGCGCGCGCCGGACTCACCGCGATGCTGGCCATCGGCGCGATCCTTGCCGGGCCGGGCGCGCATCACAATTACCAGCTGTGGTGGCTGCCGTTTTACGGGGTGGCTTTGTCGCTGGCGCTAGCGCCGGCGCGCGGATTTGGCTATACCGGCGGCGCCGAAGTCACTGCAAAAGGCGCCTGAGTATGGCTGTCGACCTCGAATTTGACCGTCACCGCAGAACCTGGCTGGGCTTTGCCCGGCTGCTGCGCTGGGCCGTCGCCCTGATTGTCATCGTGCTGCTCGGCCTCGCGGCCTTCGTCGCCTAAATCGTCGTTTTAGGCGCTGAGACGCGCCCGTTTATTGCCGTCGGTACCGAGATTGCGCTCTGCCGGAATGATCGCCGTCGCAACAGTGCCCCGGCCCAGTTCGCTCATCAGCAACACGCGGCCGCCATGGAGCCGCATGAGGCGATCGCAGATCGCGAGGCCGAGCCCGGTGCCTTCGTGGTTGCGCGCATGGCCGCCGTCGGCCTGGTGAAACGGCTCGAAAGCACGCGCCAGATCGCCCGGCGACATGCCGATGCCGCTATCGCGAACCTCAATGCGGATTTCGCCGCTCGCCGTCGCCAGCGCGCGGACATCGACGCGGCCGCCGCGCGGCGTGAATTTGATCGCATTGCTGAGGATGTTGAGCAGCACCTGGCGCAGCCGCGTCTCGTCGCCGAGGATCGTGGCGGGCGCGTTCGCGATATCGAGGCTCAATTGCAGCCCGCTGGCCGCGGCGCGCGGCGCCATGAAACGCACCGTGTCGCCGATCAGCGCCGGCAGATCGAGCTCGTCCTCGCGCAGCGGCAGGCGACCGGATTCGGCGCGCGCGAAATCGAGGATATCGTTGATCAGCATCAAGAGGTGGCGGCCGCTCGCGAGCACGTCGCCGGCATAAGTCTTGTACGCCGGCACGCCGACCGGGCCCAAGAGCTCGCCGTTGATCACTTCGGAAAAGCCGATGATCGCGTTGAGCGGCGTCCGCAGCTCATGGCTCATCGTGCCGAGGAATTCCGACTTCGCGCGGTCCGCGGCTTCCGCCGCCTCTTTCGCCGCGCGCAGCTCTTCCTCGACGCGCTTGCGCGCCGTGATCTCCTCGACCATGCCTTCGTAATAGAGGAAG
>DATGLO010000667.1:0-5668 GCA_035294105.1 Allostellaceae bacterium | reverse complement strand
TCCTGAGGCCCAAGCGCTCGAGCCGCGGCAGGACCTCGGCGCAGAAATAGGGCAGCTCGTCGATATAGTGCACGAAAGAAAGGGCAACGCCGGCGATGCCGCCGTCGCTCAAGCTCGCGAGCACTGTCGCGACGTCGTCGGGCGTGCCCACCATGCGCACGCCACCCATGCCATAGGCCTGCCTGCGCCGCAGCGCCGCGAATTCCTCGGCCGAATAGTTGTCCGGCGTTACGTCGCGCATCGCGAGGATGTGGTCGATCGCGCCGATATCGGCGTTTTCGACCACGGCATAGTGGTCGTATTCCTCGGCTTCCTTGCGCGTCGGCCGGCAAGTGACGACGCCCGCGGTAAAGACCTCGATCTCGCGGCCGTGCTCGCGCGCCGCTTGACGCACGCGGCTCACCGCCGCC
Source organism: Allostellaceae bacterium (assembly GCA_035294105.1). Lineage (GTDB taxonomy): Bacteria > Pseudomonadota > Alphaproteobacteria > ATCC43930 > CGMCC-115725 > CAIKMD01. The sequence continues at coordinate 5,258 of DATGLO010000667.1, read as the reverse complement.
GCCACCGTATCGAGCTCGTGAAGTTGGGTCGAGATGAACAGCCCGTCGCAATTGCGGACGGCGAAAGCTTGGCCGGTCGGCGAGGCGCCGGCGTTCATGATATAAGGCCTTGCGCCGCCGACGGGCTTGGGCTTCGCGCGCACTTCCTTCAGCTTGATGAAAGCGCCGTCGAAATCGAACTCATCGCCGCGCGACCACATCGCTTTGACCGCGTCGAGCCATTCCTGCGCATAGTCGTAGCGCGTCTCGTGATCGCGCTGTTGGACGCCGAACATGCGGAACTCGTCCTCGTTCCAGCCGCAGACGAGGTTGAGCCCGAAACGGCCTTCGCCGATCTGATCGGCGGTCACCATCGCTTTGGCGGCGACGACGGGGTGGATCAGCGGCGCATGCACCGTGCCGAAAGCGACCAGCCGCTTGGTATGAGCGAGCAAGCCGGCGGCCCAGGTGATGGTCTCCAAGGTTGCACCTTGATAATCGGTCTCGCCGCCATAGCCTTTCCAGCGCCCGATCGGCAGCATGAACTCGATGCCGGCGTCGTCGGCCATTTGCGCGAGGCGTTTGCAATCGGCCCAGCTGCCCGACCACCGCTCGGCGATCCGTGTGACCGCGCGGCCCGAGGAGCAATTCGCCCCGAACAAGCCGATTTTCAGGCGATGGCGGCTGTTGAGGCCGGCGCGCACATTAACGGAGGCATCGGTGGGCATGCGTGGCGCCTCAGTCCCAGGAGATCGGCGGCAGCGTCGCGATTTTCGCCGGCCCGAGGAACAGCTGTTGGTTTTGCAAGGTCAGCGGCAGGGTAATCGCGCTTTGCCCGTTGGTGCTCGGCTTGGCGAGGAGGCCGAGGACGGCCTTGGCGGCATTCGCCTGCTCGGGCTTCAGCGCGCCCGTCATCACCGCCACATCGACCGCCTGGTCCTGACCGGTGATGATCGCCGAAAACGCGCCTTCCGGCTGCAAGGCGTTGTCGAGCGCGAGCGTGCCGGAGGCATCGACTAGCAGCGATCCCCAACGGATACGCAGCGCGTGCAACTCGATCGTGCCGCCGCTGTCGCGCCACTGCGCCAGCGCCTGAGCGAAGGGACCGGGCGGGAGCGCGCCCTTCAATTGCGCGGCGAAAGAGAAACCCGAGAGCGTGTTGCCGAAACCCGGCACCGCAGCCGGGAGGGTCGCCTGGGTCACTTGCAGCGAAAGAGCCAACGCGGTGTCGGTGTGAGCGTGGGGCGGCACGGCAGGCAGCTCGATATGCGCCTCGGCGTCGCCGATGCCGAGGCCTTGCGCGAGGCCGATACCGTTGAGGCCGACGGCGGTGACGTCGATCGCCGCGACGGTGCGGCCTTCGACGTCGACGGCGCCGTCGAGATGCTTCGTGTCGAAGCCGCCGCTGTTGCCGGGATCGACCAGCCGCGCGCCGCTCGGGGCGGTGAATTCCCAGTGCTTCAAGTTCCACGGCATCGCCCAGGCAGACAAGGTCGCGGCGTTGATCGCGACCGGCACCGGCCGCAGCGTGCCGAAGCTCAGATTGGTGAAATCGAAACGGAACGAGCCGGGAAACCCGCCGACTTTCGCGTCGTCCCAGCGCACAAGGTAGCCTTCATCGGCGCGCGACTGCGCCCAAGGCTCGAGCTGGTCGCGCAGCATGCCGGCGACGTAGTACCAGTAACCGGCGTAAGCGAGCAGGGCCACGAGGACAAGCGCCGTCAGCGAGAGCACGATCCTGCGGGCCGCGGCCATATTGCGCATGATGAAAGTTTAGAGGATTTTACGCAGCCGTCGAAGGGCGCCTCGATTCCCGCGATCATGCATCAATGACGACCATCGGTTGGACCTGGTCGAAGAAGCGCATGAGAAAATCTCTACCCACAGCCACGCGACGGGCAACAATGTCCATGCGCAGCTCGAGGTCGTGGGCGGATTAAGCGACGTAGCGGCGTCGTATTTAAGCCGATCGCTCCGGAAGAAATATTCGCCGCCCCCGTGCCGGGAGGGTCCAGGGCTCCGACGCGCTCTAATTCTGGATTCGCGCTTTCGCGGGAATGACGACTAGGGAGCTCACTCGAACCACTGTGGCGCGGGAGATCTCAGCCGCATTTGGAATAGTCGCAATTGGTGCACTGATCGCAATTCTCGAGGCGGATCAGCGAGGCTTGGCCGCATTTCGGGCATTGTGCCATGCGCGGCGGGTTGTTGCCGCTGAGGTTGACCACCTGCTTTTCCACGTCGATCTGCTTCTGTGCGCCTTTGGGCGCCATGAAGCCGATATCGATCATGTGACGCTCGATCACGTCGCCGATCGCGGCAAGGAGCGAGGGCACGTAGTGGCCTTCCATCCAGGCGCCGCCGCGCGGATCGAACACGGCTTTGAGCTCCTCGACCACGAAGCTGACATCGCCGCCGCGGCGGAACACGGCGCTGATCATGCGCGTGAGCGCCACTGTCCAGGCGTAATGCTCCATGTTTTTCGAGTTGATGAAGATCTCGAAAGGCCGGCGGCGGCCGTCCTGAACGATGTCGTTCAGGGTGATGTACATCGCGTGCTCGCTTTGCGGCCAGGCGATCTTGTAGGTGTTGCCGGGCAGCGCCTCGGGCCGGTCGAGCGGCTGTGTCATATAGACGACGCCGCCCGCTTCGTAGACATCCTTGGGCTTCGGCCGCGGGGCCGGCAGCGGCAGTTCGCGCTGCGGCCCCGCTTCCTCGGCCTTGGCCGGTTGCACTTGCAGCACGGCGCCCGTCACCTCGTTGGGGCGATAGGTGGTGCAGCCCTTGCAGCCGAGCTCGTAAGCCTGAAGATAGACGTCCTTGAATTGCTCGAAGGGGAAATCCGCCGGCACGTTGATCGTCTTCGAAATCGAGCTGTCGACGTATTTCTGCACCGCCGCTTGCATCACGACGTGGTCCGACGGCGCCAAGGACTGCGCGTCGACGAAATAATCCGGCAACGGTATCGCATCGCCCTTGAGCCGGTGGTAGAGGCGATAGGCGTAGTCCGAAACTTCTTCCTCTTTGCGCGTGCCGTCCGGCAGCAGCACGTTGCGCGTGTAGCGGAAGCTGAACACCGGCTCGAGCCCCGACGAGACATTGTCGGCGAAGATCGAAATCGTCCCGGTCGGCGCGACCGAGGTGAGCAACGCGTTGCGGATGCCGTAATCGCCGATCGCCTTGCGCAACTCCTTGTCGAGCCCGCTGATCGTCTCGCCGGCGAGATAGGCCTCCTTGTCGAAAAGCGGGAAGGGGCCTTTCTCGGCCGCAAGCTGCACCGAAGCGAAATAGGCGGCGCGCTGGATCGCCGCCATCCATTGCTCGGTCAGCGCCACCGCCTTGGCCGAGCCGTAGCGCACGCCGCAGAGGATCAGCGCATCGGCGAGGCCGGTAACGCCGAGGCCGATGCGACGTTTCGCACGCGCTTCTTGTGCTTGCGCCTCCAGGGGAAAGCGCGAGGCGTCGATCGCATTGTCGAGCATGCGCACGGCGAGCGGCACGACGCGTTTCAGCGCGTCGAGATCGAGCTGCGCGCCTTCCGTGAAAGGCTCCTTCACCAGCGCGGCGAGGTTGATCGAGCCCAAGAGGCAAGCGCCATAAGGGGGCAGCGGCTGCTCGCCGCACGGGTTGGTCGCGGCAATGGTCTCGCAATAAGCGAGATTGTTACGGCGGTTGATGCGGTCGATGAAGATCACGCCCGGCTCGGCATAGGCGTAGGTCGCGCGCATGATCTGGTCCCACAGCTCGCGCGCGCGAATTACCTTGTAGGTCGTGCCGGCAAAGCTGAGCTCCCAGGGCGCATCCTCTTTCACCGCCGTCATGAAAGCGTCGGTGACGAGCACCGAGAGGTTGAACATGCGCAGCCGGCCGGCTTCGCGTTTCGCCTCGATGAAAGCCTCGATATCGGGATGGTCGCAGCGCATCGTCGCCATCATCGCGCCGCGGCGATAACCGGCGCTCATGATGGTGCGGCACATCGCGTCCCACACATCCATGAAGGACAGCGGGCCCGATGCGTCGGCGCCGACGCCTTTGACCGGCGCGCCTTTGGGCCGGAGGGTCGAGAAGTCGTAGCCGATGCCGCCGCCCTGCTGCATCGTCAGCGCGGCCTCGCGCAGATGGCCGAAGATGCCGGACATGTCGTCCGGGATCGTGCCCATGACGAAGCAGTTGAAGAGGGTGACGTTGCGGCCGGTGCCGGCGCCGGCGACGATCCGGCCCGCCGGCAGGAATTTGAAATCGCTGAGGGCTTCGGCAAAGCGCGGCGCCCAAGCGGCGGGATCGCGCTCCGGCGCGGCGAGGGCTGCGGCGATGCGCGACCAGGTATCCTCGATGGTTTTGTCCACAGCCGCGCCGTCCGGCCCTTTGAGCCGGTATTTCATGTCCCAAATCTGCTGCGAAATCGCGGCGACGCTTGCCATGGACCCTCGATCTTCGGACGGAAAGAGGCCGCCCGGGCTTCCGGTGGCGGCCGCTTAAACTCGGGAAACCATTGATACACCAGAGAATTTAGCATTTCCGAGGGGCCGGTTCAAGGATTCGTTCTAGCTTTGTTTTCCCGGCCTTTAACCGGTATTAGCCACTCAACGACCGGCGGGAAGCCCTTGGGATAGGGCAACTCTTAGACTTATCCCCATATTGCCGCCGGCATCCTTCCACAGCTTTGTCCCCACGCCCCCGCCCTACGTGAATCTGCGTAAGGAGAACTTCGAATTGTGGGATGGCCGCCCGAGGGGATACCGTCGAACCAATCGGTGAAAACACCAGCGCATGGGGTCGGGCAAATGAATCTCTTCTCGGGTCTGCTGATCGTCGCTTTCTCGGCATCACCTGCTTCACGGTGAGCATCGCACACCTGCCCAGCCCGGCCAGCACCGCCTTCGCAGCTCTTAACCTCATTCGCTCGCGCTGAAGGAAGGAACTCGCCATGTCGTGGTACCGCGCCTACTTCCTCAACGACCATCGCCGCATTGTCGATGTCGAAGAGTTTCGCAGTTTCTCCGATGCGCAAGCTCTGAAGGAAGCCTCGGCGCTGCTCGAAAAGCGCGGCAACTTCCCGGCTTTCGAGCTCTGGCAGGGCGCGCGCCCGATTTCGCTCTATCCGCAAAATCGGTCGGTCGCCGCTTAACGCGCTCGGCTTTCGCGAACGAGCCGCGCAGTCGCCTCCTCGATCTGCCGCTCGAGCATCGCCAGTACGGCGCGGCGCTCGCCGCCCGGCGCGATCGCCGGCAAAATCTCGACCACAATTCGCCCGTGGCGTCTAATGAACGACCGCCGTC
>DATGLO010000666.1:0-2385 GCA_035294105.1 Allostellaceae bacterium | reverse complement strand
CTGCGGCGGCAGCGACCAGGCGCCCGCGCTGTTGAAGCCCCAGCGATCGAGGCGCTCGCGCGTCTCGATCACCCATTCGTCGATCGAGCCGGCGCTGTTGCGCCAGTCGTAATGCGGGCGGTCGAGATAGCCGGCGGTGATGCCGGCATCGAGGACGTTGACCCCGGTCGAGAAGAAGCTGTCGCCGCAGGGCGTGACGAGTTCGCTGATCGCGTCGTGGCGCGCGATGATCCAGCGCGTCGAAGACGTGCTGTCGAGGTCGCAGGCGCGTGCCGAAAAGGTCGCGAAGAATGCGGCGGCGAGCGTTGCCGCCGTAATCAGTTGCCTCACAGGATCATGCTGCCGTGCCGCGGATCATGCCGCCGTGCCGCCGACGGTGAGACCGTCCATCCGCAAGGTCGGCTGGCCGACGCCGACCGGCACGCCTTGGCCGTCCTTGCCGCAGGTGCCGATGCCGCCGTCGAGCGCGAGATCGTTGCCGATCATCGAGATCTTGGTCAGCGCGTCGGGGCCGTTGCCGATCAAGGTCGCGCCTTTCACCGCCTTGCCGACCTTGCCGTCCTCGATGAGATAGGCCTCGGCAGCGGAGAAGACGAACTTGCCCGAGGTGATGTCGACCTGGCCGCCGCCGAAATTGACGGCGTAGAGGCCGCGCTTCACGGAAGCGATGATCTCTTTCGGGTCTTTATCGCCGGCGAGCGCATAGGTGTTGGTCATGCGCGGCATCGGCGCATAGGCGAAACTCTCGCGCCGGCCGTTGCCGGTCGGCTTCATGCCCATCAGCCGCGCGTTGAGCCGGTCCTGCATATAGGCTTTGAGGATGCCGTCCTCGATCAGCACCGTGCAGTTCGACGGCGTGCCCTCATCGTCGACCGAGAGCGAGCCGCGGCGATCGGGAATCGTGCCGTCATCGACCACGGTGACGCCGGGCGCGGCGACCCGCTGGCCGATGAGGCCGGCGAAGGCCGAGGTTTTCTTGCGGTTGAAATCGCCTTCGAGCCCGTGGCCGACGGCTTCGTGCAGCATCACGCCCGGCCAGCCGGGCCCGAGCACGACCGTCATCTCGCCCGCCGGCGCCGGCACGCTGTCGAGATTGACCAGCGCCTGGCGCAGCGCCTCGTCGACCTGCGCCTTCCAATTGGCCGGATCGATATAGCGCTCATACGCCATACGGCCGCCGGCGCCCGAGGTGCCGCTTTCCATGCGATCGCCCTCGCCGACGACGATGCTGACATTGAGGCGAACGAGCGGCCGGATATCGGCATGGCGGCCGTCAGGGCGGATGATCTGCACCGCCTGCCAAATGCCCGAGAGCGAGGCCGAGACCTGGCGCACGCGCGGATCTTTGGCGCGCGCATAGGCGTCGATCTCGGCGAGAAGCTTGGTTTTCGCGGCGAAGTCGACCTGATGCAGCGGATTGGCTTCGGTATAGAGCTGGCGGTTGGTGCCGGGCGGCGGCGCGGCGAAGGTGCCGCTGTGGCCCTGGCGCACCGCGCGCACGGCCTCGCCGGCGCGGCGGATCGCGTCTTCCGAAAACTCGCCGGAATGGGCATAGCCGGCCGCCTCGTCGCTGAGTCCGCGCAGCCCGAAACCTTGCGCCGTGTCGAAGGCCGCGGATTTGATGCGCCCGTCGTCGAGGGTCAGGCTCTCGCTTTGCGAATATTCGAGGAAGAGCTCGCCGTCATCCATGCCGTGGAGCGCCTCGGCGACGATCTTCTCGACGCGCGCGCGGTCCATACCGGTTTTCGTGAAAAAAAGCTCGTCCGTCAGGGCAAGGTCGGTCATCGATTCCTCCCGCGCAGGCTTCTTGCCACGAAGGAAGAAGCGGGGCCAGTGTCATTTCCGACATATGGGAAGCGCGACATCGATTTGCACCGCCAAGCGCTTGTTTTATGCGGCATAAAGTCGCAATGATGCGGTTGGCGTCATGCCGAATCAGGGGCTAAGAGAGGCGCAAGCTGTGACGCGCGCGGGTGTGGCGCGAGCCGGTTGCCGCCGGCAGCATGAGGGGCGTAAAGGCATGATTTCGATCCGTCATTCAATCGCCACAGGGCTCGATGCAGCGCGGCGGGCGAGTCTCGCTTTCGCGCTTGCGCTGGTCGCGATACCGCAGGCCTGGGCGCAAACCGCCTCGGGCAATATCGAGCAGCCGCAAGATTGGCAGATCGGCATGGTGCCGGGCGCGACGCCGGTGCGCGACCGCATCGACGGCTTCCATAACGAGCTCGTCGTCATCATCACGCTGATCACGCTCTTCGTGATGGCCTTGCTGGTCTACGTGATGCTGCGCTTCAACGCCAAGCGCCATCCGGTGCCGTCGACGACGACGCACAACACGCTGCTCGAGGTGGTGTGGACGGCGGTGCCGGTGCTGATCCTCGTCTC
>DATGLO010000665.1:0-7228 GCA_035294105.1 Allostellaceae bacterium | reverse complement strand
GCCGTGGCGCTGCAGCGCGGTGCGCGCTTCGGCCTCGGCCGAGGGCAGGTTCGACAGCATCAAATAGATCTTGGCCAATTGGAGATGGATGTCGGCGTTCTCGGGCGCGACCCGTGCCGCGTTGCGCAGCTCGATCGATGCGCCGCGCAGGTCGCCTTTGGCCATCAGCGCCTGCGCGTTTTGCATGTAGCTGTTGGCCTCGGACGTATCCGCCCGTGCGACGGCGTGCAGCGCGACTGGCGCCAGGCCGAGCGTCAGCGCAAAGGCCAGCGCGCGCGGCCAGATTTTCTTCGAGCGAGTGGAAATCATCGTCACCATCCTTGTCCGCGCCCTGCGGACGAAAATGCCATCACGACGCGACGTCGAGGCCGAGGCCTTCGAGAAGGCCGTAAAGCGTCGGCCGGCTGATGCCCAAGAGCTTCGAGGCGCGCGAGAGATTGCCGTTGGTCTGGGCGAGCGCCATTTGCACGACGCCGCGTTCGGCGCGCGCCCGCGCCTCGCGCAGGTCGAGCGAGCCGTTCGGCAGCTCTGCGGGAGCAAGCTCGAGATCGGACGCCGAGATCGCCATGCCGTCGGCCATCACCACCGCGCGCTTGACCCTATTCTCGAGCTCGCGGACGTTGCCGCGCCAAGGATGCGTCGCGATCGCGGCCAAGGCGTCGGAGGCGAAGCCCTTGAGCTTGCGCGAGAACTGTCCGTTGAACTTCTTGAGGAAAAAGGTGGCGAGCAGGATCGCGTCGCCTTCGCGCTCGCGCAGCGGCGGGATCATCATCCGCACCTCGTTGAGGCGATAGTAGAGGTCTTCGCGGAAGCGGCCGTTGGCCATCAACTCGTCGAGATTCTGGTTGGTGGCGCAGACGATGCGCACATCGACCTGGATCGGGCGATGACCGCCGATGCGCTCGACCACCTGATCTTGGAGAAAGCGCAGGAGCTTCACTTGCATCGGCAGCGGCAAGTCGCCGATTTCGTCGAGGAACAGCGTGCCGCCGTTCGCGGTCTCGATCTTGCCGATCGTCTGCTTCACGGCGCCGGTGAAGGCGCCCTTCTCGTGACCGAAGAGCTCGCTCTCCAAGAGGGTTTCGGGAATTGCCGCACAGTTGATGGCGACGAACGGCTTCTTGGCGCGCGGACTGAGGCGATGGATCGCTTGCGCCAGCACTTCCTTGCCGGTTCCGCTCTCGCCGAGCAACAGCACCGTGACGTCGGTCGGCGCGATTTTCTCGATGGTGCGCAGAACGCGCGACATCTGCGGGCTTGCCCCGACGACGCCGTCGATCGGCGAGCGCGGCGCCAGCTCCAACAGCCGGCGGTTCTCGGCCTCGAGATCGGCCAGGCGCGCGGCGCGGTCGAGCATATGGCGCAGCAGATCGACATCGACCGGCTTCTGGTAGAAGTCGTAGGCGCCAAGCGCGATCGCGCGCAGCGCGGCCTCGTGATTTTCTTGCCCGGTCGCGACGATGACTTTGGTCTCGGGCGCGGTGGCGAGGATCGCCTCGAGCGTGATCATGCCTTCGCGCACCGTGTCGGGCTCGGGCGGCAGGCCGAGATCGAGGATCACGACCGGCGGCCGGACGCGGCGGAATTCGGCGATCGCGTCCTCGCGGTTGCTGGCGACGGTGAGATCGCAATCGGCGAGCGCCCAGCGAAACTGCCGGATCAGGCCGTCGTCGTCTTCGACCAAGAGGAGGTTGAGCTTGGTGTCTTTCATGGGTTCAAGCCGCCGAGGAGACGGCCCCTTCCTTCGCGAGCGGGAGAATGACGCGCATCGTCGTACCGGCGCCGGGCGCGCTGACGACTTCGAGATCGCCACCGGCCATGTGCAGCAATTCGCGCGTTTGGTAGGCGCCGATGCCGTAGCCGTCGGATTTGGTGGAGCGGAACGGCCGGAACAGCTGGCCGTGGATGAACTCGACGTCCATGCCGGCGCCTTCGTCGGCGATGTCGATCATGAGCCGGCCGTCGCGGCACTTGAGCCCGAGCGTGATGCTGGCGCCTTCGGGCGATGCTTCGAGCGCGTTGTCGAGCAGCAGCTTCACCACCGAGGCGAGGCGATCGGCCTCGATCGCCACCGCGGCGCGACTGCATTCGAAGACGCAGCTGATGCGCGCGAGGCCGGCGCCGCACTCGTCGAGCAGCCGGCGAATGACCGCCACCGCGTCGATCGCGACAGCGGGCGCCGCGTCCATCACTTGATTGGCCCGCAGCTGCGCCAGCAGATCGTTCATGCGCGCGACCGAATGCCGGATGGTCTCGAATGCGTCGGCGCGAAAGGCGGGATCGTCGCCATGACGCTGCGCATTCACCGTGACCATGCGCAGCTGAGCCGCGAGGTTCTTGATATCGTGGGCGACGAAGGCGAAGCGCTTGGCGTAGTCCTGGAGCTTGCGCGAGTCTTGCAGCTGCTGCGCGAAACGCTCTTCCGCGATGTAGCTCGCCGCTTGCCGGCCGAGCGCGCGCAGGAGCTCGAAGCTTTCCCAGTTGAGCGCCACGTTGGCGCGCGACGGCGCGAGGGTAATAAAGCCGATCAGCTCGTTCTGCGCCGCGAGCGGCACCGCGAGCCAACATTCGCCCAGCGCGTCGTAGGCGCGGCCGCGATGGAATTCCTGTATCCAGCGCCCGCCGCGGAATCCTTTGACGAACGCGCCGTCGGCCGGGACGGAAGCGTCGCTCGGCAACCGCATGTTCCAGAGCGACACGGGCACGAAGCCGCCCTGGCCGCGCGCGCCGTCGCGCAGCCACAGCGCTCCGCCCTGCGCCTCGACGACATTGGCAATGCCTTCGATCGCGCGATGCTTCAGATCTTCGCCCGCCTCGCGCGTCGAGAGGAGGTCGATGAAATTCATCCATTCGACGCGATAATCGTAGCGCTGGGCGAAGAAGTGCCGCGCGACGAGATATTTGAGCCGCGCCTTGATGCTGCCCGAGGACACGATCGAAGCGAGAACGAGCACGCTGCCGAACAGCGCGGTGACTTGAACGACCTGGCCCCAAGCGCCGCCCCAATCGCGGAGCAAGCCCGCGACCGTGACGATGGCGAGGAGGAACACCCCCGAGGCGATCAGCGTCAGGCTATGCAGCACGACGCTCTGCGACAGATGGACCGCGATCTTCCAGCCGCGGTTGCGCATCAGGGTCAGGGCAAGGAACGGCGCGACGAGACAGCTGACCGCGGGCCGCGCCGCCGTGAAGACATCGCTGACCCAGCCGAAAAGCAGCGCGTCCGAATAGAGAAACAGCTGATAGGCAAAGAGGCCGCCCAGCGCGATGCACAGCGGCACGACGTTCCATTGCCGCCGCACCGCCGTGTTGCGATAGAGATTCTCGACGAGCAGCAGGCCGAAGATGGCGATAGCCTCGCGGCCGATGATCTGCGACTGTGCCAAGGTGCCGGTGCCGAGGCGAAAGGCCGAAAGGACATCGCTCCACAGCACGGCGAGAGCGATCGCGCCCGGGGTGATCAGCACCACCAGCCGCACGCGCGGATCGAACCGCGCATTGAGACTCTGCGCGACAAGCAGGGACAGAAAGATCGTCCAGACGAACAGCGGCGCGGTTTCGAGCGCGGGCAGTACGCTGCTTGCGACAACGTCTCGGTCGATCAGCGCCGCGGCCCAGACGACGGTCAGCGCGCAGCCGAGCGCGGCAAAGACGCTCTCGCGGGTCCACGGCCGGCGCGACAGCGAGAGCGCGAGCACCCCGGCATAGAGAACCGCGCAAATCAGCGAGGAAACGGACGCAGCCGTCGTCATTCGATTAACGTGCGCCTTCGCTGAAAAGGATGACGCGTACGGTGTGCACCAGGATCACAAGGTCGAGGAACAGGGTGCGGTTTTTGACGTAGTAGAGGTCGTAAGCGAGCTTTTGCTTGGCGTCCTCGATCGAGGCGCCGTAGGGGTAATTGACCTGCGCCCAGCCGGTGATGCCGGGCTTCACCGAATGACGCTCGCCATAGAACGGGATTTGCCGTGCGAGTTGCTCGACGAAAAACGGCCGCTCCGGTCGCGGACCGACGAAGCTCATATCGCCTTTGAGCACGTTGAACAGCTGCGGCAGCTCGTCGATACGAAACTTGCGGATGATGGCGCCGACGCGCGTGACGCGCGGGTCGCCATTGGCAGCCCAGCGGATGCCGTCGCGCTCGGCATCGTCGCGCATGCTGCGGAACTTCAAGAGCGTGATGCTCTTGCCCCCGACGCCGACGCGCTCCTGGCGATAGAGCACGGGACCGGGGCTTTCGAACCGCACGGCGAGCGCGGTGATCGCCATCACCGGCAGAGCGACGACGAGGAGAGCCAGCGACACGACCACATCGAAGATGCGCTTGACGCAATTGTTGAACGGGCTGAGGCGGAAGCCGTCGGAATAGATCAGCCAGCTCGGTTGCAGCGCCTCGATGTCGATGCGGCCGTTCTCGCGCTCCCAGAAAGTCTGATAATCGACGACGTTGATGCCCTCGACCTTGCAGTGGAGGAGCTGGCCGACCGGCATGCCGCGGCGCTCGTCGGTCGCGACCACCACTTCGCGCGCGCCGATCTCATGCGCATAGCGCGCAAGAGCGCGATCGTCCGGAGTGCGGTCGAGATCGAGCGGCGCGCCCATGACGAGGCGCAGATCGCCGCAAGCATGGACGAAAGCCTTGGGGACGAAATAGCGATTGCGGCCGTTGTCGACCAGCTCGGCGATGCGCGCGGCGCGCACGCCGGTGCCGACGACGACGACGCGGCGGCGGAACAGATTGGAATCGGAAACGCGCAGCAAGCCGACGCGGGTGACGAGCACGCAGCTCATCCAGACGAAGGTCGCCTTAAGGAACAGCAGCGACCAGCCGCTACCCGGCGCGGCGGTGACGACTTTCTCGGAGACCAGCGCGACGAGGGCCGCCGCCGGCGCCACGAGCGTTACGGCCATCAGGATCTTGATGGCCATCACGCGCGAGTCGAGGAAGACATCGTAGTTGTAAAGGCCGACCGCGGTCATCGAGAGGCCGGCAACCAACGAGAGGCCGAGCGAGAACTGCGCCTGAGCGATGTGCAAGCCGGCATGCAGCCATTCATGGGGGACGATGGGCGGCGCCACGAAGTACAGCGCGCTCGCCACCAGCAAGACTTCCGCGGCACCCAGCATCACCGCGGGAACGGGAACGAAATGTCCGAAAATGCGCAGCATTCGATCGCCTACCCGAACGAGCCCAAGGGATTCGTCGCCGCTGCCGGTTGACAGGCCCGCGTAACGGCCGGCTCCGACATGCAAGCGAGCCTATACCCTATGTCAAAGGACTTTCCAAGTAACAAATGCCGCGCGTATAGAAAATAACCATGTATTCTAATACTTAGCGGAGAATATCGCTTAAAATTTTAAGAAATATGGTTAACGAATACTGACAAACTTTACGATTTACTTGGTTAACCCCGCGATTAGGGTTAAGCGCCAGCGCTTCGCGCCGCACCCGGCGGCACGGTACAGTCAAGGACGGATCGGAGAGGGAAAGAGGCGATGCAGTTCGGCTATTTCACGCTTAGCGACAATCACTATTTGAACAATGCGCGCAGCGCGAACCAGTTCGTCGCCGATATCCTCGCCGAGACGCTGCACGCCGATACGCTCGGTTTTCATTCGGCCTGGATCGGCGAGCATCACTTCAGCTCGCTGGGCGTGCTTTCCTGCCCCGATCTGACGCTCGCCTATGCCGCGGCGCGGACGAAGAAAATTCGCCTTGCCCCGGCGGTGACGGTGTTGCCCTTGCACCATCCGATCCGCGTCGCCGAGCAATGGGCAAGCCTCGATCTGCTCTCGGGCGGGCGGGTCGATTGGGCGGCCGGGCGCGGTTACGACCGGCGCGAATATTCGCCGTTCCATGTGTCATTCGACGACAACCAGGAAATCTTCAACGAGGGCATGGAGATCGTGCGCCGGCTGTGGTCGGGCGAGGGCCCCGTCACGCATAAGGGCAAGTATTATTCTTTCGAGAACGTGTCGATCACGCCGCAGCCGGTGCAGAAACCGATCCCGGCCTATGTTGCTTCCTTCTCCAAGCCGTCGATCGAGCTTGCGGCGCGGCTCCATTGCGGACTCGTCGTCGCGCCCTTCGCCGCGGCGATGAGCTATGGCGGGCTGAAGCAAGTCGCCGATCTCTATAAAGAGACCTGCGCCAAGGCCGGCGCCAAACCGGGGCGGCTCATCTGCAGCTACTTCACGCATTTTGCCGATAATAAAGAGCAGGAAGCGGCGCAGCGCGCGCGCCAGATTCGCTACTACAAGGAATGCGTGATCCCCGCCTTCCCGAGCGATCCCAAGACGGCACCGCCGTCCTACCGCTACATGGTCGAGATGACCGAGCGGCTGCGCCATGTGAAGCCGGAAGACCTGACCGAGAATTCGGTGCTCCTCGGCTCAGCGCGGCAGATCACCGACACTTTGAAGAAGGTCGAGGCCGCCGGCTTCGACGAGGTGATCCTCTATTTCAATGTCGGCCTCAAGCCGCACAGCCAGGTGAAGGACGAGATGAGCCGCTTCGCCGAGGAAGTCCGGCCCGCGTTCAATTAGCCCTTCCCTTCCCTTTCCTCCCCCGGCGAGCGGGGGAAGGTTCGGCGGGCCATGGCTCAAGCGAGCTTCGCGAGCTCGGCGAGGACGGCGTCGCCCATCTCGGTGGTCGAGACGCGCTTCATCCCCGGCTGCATGATGTCGCCGGTGCGAACGCCCGAAGCGAGCGTGTTGGTGATCGCCTTCTCGACCAGATCGGCCTCTTCGCCGAGATCGAAGGAATAGCGCAGCATCATCGAGAAGGAGAGGATGCAGGCGAGCGGGTTCGCCGCATCCTTGCCGGCGATGTCCGGGGCGCTGCCATGGACGGGCTCGTAGAGCGCCTTGCGCCGGCCGCTGCTGTCGGCGGCGCCGATCGAGGCCGAGGGCAGCATGCCGAGCGAGCCCGTCAGCATCGCCGCGCAGTCGGAGAGCAGGTCGCCGAAGAGATTGTCGGTGACGATCACGTCGAACTGCTTCGGGTTGCGCACGAGCTGCATGGCGCAGTTGTCGGCATACATGTGCGAGAACTCGACATCCCTGTACTCGGCGTCATGCAGCTTCTGCATCTCCTCGCGCCAGAGCACGCCCGATTCCATGACATTGGCCTTCTCGACCGAGCACACGCGGCCCTTGCGCTTGCGCGCCAGCTCGAAGGCGACGCGGCCGACGCGGACGATCTCGGGCGTGGTGTAGACCTGCGTGT
>DATGLO010000664.1:0-4652 GCA_035294105.1 Allostellaceae bacterium | reverse complement strand
GTCATCGGCCCGAACGGCGCCGGCAAGACCACTTTCTTCAATCTCATCAGCGGTCTTTTTCCGCCGAGCGCCGGGTCGATTGTTTTCGACGGCCAGGACATCACGCGGCTGAGCGCCAATCGGCGCGTCGAGCTGGGCATCGCGCGGACCTTTCAGGTCACCGAAATCTTTCCCGAACTGAGCGTGCGCGAAAATCTGCTGATTCCGGTCGAGACCGCCGCGGGTCTGCGTCTCAGCCCGTGGGCCTCGCGCGCCGCGCGCCGCCAGGTCGCCGCGCGGGTCGAGGAGCTGCTCGAGGCGGGCGGGCTCGCCAACAAGAGCGCGCGCCTTGTCGGCGAGCTGTCGCACGGGGATCAGCGCGCAACGGAGATCATGATGGCGCTCGCCCTGAAGCCGCGTCTTTTGCTGCTCGACGAGCCGACCGCCGGCATGGGCGAGCAGGAGACGCATGACGTCGTGCGCCTGATTCGCAAGCTGCATCGCCAGGAGAAGCTGTCGATCGTGCTAATCGAGCACGACATGCGGGTGATCTTTCATCTCGCCGACCGCATCATGGTCCTCGCCGAAGGATCGGTACTGGCCGACGGCGCGCCCGCGGCGATCGCCGCCGACGAGCGCGTGCAGGCCGCCTATCTCGGGAGCTCCAATTGAGCACGCTTACGGTCAACGGCCTGCATACCTTTTACGGCAAGAGCCACATCCTGCACGATGTCGGCTTCGAAGTGCGCGAGGGCGAGCTGGTCGCGCTGCTCGGCCGCAATGGCGCGGGCAAGACCACGACGCTGCGCAGCATCATGGGGCTGACGCCGGCGCGCAGCGGCACGATCACCATCTTCGGTGAAACGACGACCGCTTGGCCGTCCTTCCGCATCGCGGCGCTCGGCGTCGGCTACGTGCCGGAAGGACGACGTATTTTCCCCAACCTCACCGTCGAGGAGAATCTCTCGGTTCCGCTCGAGCGGCCCGGGCCGTGGACGCCCGCACGCATTTACGAGCTCTTCCCGCGGCTCCACGAGCGGCGCGGCAACCGCGGCGGCCAGCTTTCGGGCGGCGAGCAGGAAATGCTGGCGATCGGGCGAGCGCTTCTCCTCAACCCCAGGCTCTTGCTGCTCGACGAGCCGTCGCAGGGCCTGGCGCCGCTCATCGTGCGCGACGTCTTCAATGTCGTCGCCTCGATGCGCAAGGAAGGCATCGCGGTGCTGCTCGTCGAACAGAACGTGCGCGCCGCGATCGAGATCGTCGATCGCGTCTACGTGCTCGACGACGGCCATGTCGTCCACGAGCAGAGCGCCGCGGAATTCGGCCGCGACGAGGACCGGTTGCGTGCGCTGGCCGGCGTCGGCGCCGAAGCCTGGAACGAATTCGACTGACGACCCGCCGCCGCCGCGGCGCTCAGTGCTGAGAGCTCGGCAGAAATTTCTCGGTATAAAGCTTCGACATATCGGGCTCTTTGTCGAGCGCGCCCATCTGCACGAAGGACCGCGCCAGCACCGCGAGCGGCTTCGCCTCGAATTTGCCGGTATCGGAGAAGGTCGGCATGGTCACGTCGTAGTCGCGGGCCGCGATGCCGGTCGATTGATGCATGATCGGCGCGGCGAGCTTCACCGTCTCGTCCTTGTTGGCTTTCATGAAAGCGACGGTCTCGAACCAGGCCGCGAGAAATTCCTTCAATTGCTCGGGGTGCTCCGCGATCATCTTGTTGGTCGCGTAAGCGACGTGATTGATGAAATCGGGCGCGATTTTCGAGAAGGCGAGGATGATCTTGCCGGCGCCTTTCTCTTCGAGCTCGTAGGCGCCCGCGGGATCGATGGCGAGCCCGTCGGTCTGCTTGGCGCGCATCGCCGCGACCTGCGCCTCGTTGGTGCCGAGCGGCGTCACCAGGATGCCGTCATTCCCCCAACCTTGCTGGCGCGAGGTCTCGCGCACCACCCAGTCGGTGAGGCTGCCGACGGTCGAGACCGTGATCCGCTTGCCCTTGAGATCGGCGACCGAATTGATGCCGGCATCGGGGCGCACGACGAGCATGAGATTGACGGGGCCGGCATAGGCGCAGATGCCGAGATCGGTGTTGCCCTTGGCGACGAAAGCGAGCTCGGGTCCCGAGCCGAGCCCGACGTCGATCGCATCGGCGCCCAACGCCTGCTGCAGCTTGGCGCTGCCGGCAAAGGAGGTGATTTCGAGCGTAAGGCCATGCTCTTGGAAAAAACCCTTCTCCATCCCGATATCGACCGGCGTGAAATCGAAAGGCAGCGCGATCGCCTTGCCGACGCGCAGCTTGTCGAGCGCCGCGGCCGGCGATGCGACCGCCATACCCAGTATGGCGCCCAATGCGGCCGCGGCAGCTCCTTGCCAGAGCGATTTCTTCATGGCGTCACCTCCCCGTTCGCTCGCCGCAGTCTGACCGGAATCGAGCCGCGCGTCACGCCGGTTTTGCGGCGACGACGTGCCGATGCACTTCATAGGTGAGCGTCTCCACCCGCTCGGTCAGGGCTTTCACCTTTTCCGTCAACTCGGTGTTCTGTCTCAGCATATCGACCAGAAGCGCCGTCTCGCGCGCCACGACCGCGTTCCGTTCCTCGCTTTCGCGGTGGAGCGTCTCGCGATGCTCGGCATCGGCCAGCGCCGTCATCTTGTCGCGATCGGCTTGGCGCGTTTGCGCGAGAAGGATGAGCGGCGCGGCATAAGCCGCTTGCAAGCTGAAGGCGAGATTGAGAAGGATGAACGGATAGACATCGAAATGCGTCAGCCCGACCATGTTGACGAGTATCCAGATCGCGACGAACACGGTCTGCGCGACGAGGAACAGGGGCGTACCGAAGAACCGCGCGAAGGCCTCGGCCTTGAGCGCGAACCAGTCGTCGCCGAACACCGACGCTAGATGCACATGCGGCAGGTGGAAGCGATAGAACTGCTCTTGCATCCGGCTCCCGCGCGCCGCCGTCGAACTGGAATCGATCGTCATGGGATACCCCCTAAAATCATCCGCCGCCGCGTTTTAAGCCATCGCCCGGCGCCGGGTGAAGGAGATTGGCGGCCGAACCGGGTCGGCACCGCAATCTTTTGACGGCGCCCGAGTCGCTGACGACAATCGTTAATAAAGGTTCAAGTCGCTGACGCCTATCTTAGGCAGGCTTCGGGTCGACAGACCCGCCGAGGGGAGAGGGAATGCTGCGGTATCTCGCGCTGATCATTGCACTCGCCTGCACCGTCGTTTCGGGCGTGCTCGTCTTATGGTCGAACTGGTTCCTCGCTCCGCTGGCGATCGCCGCGGCGCTGTCGGCGATGGGCATCCACGACATGCTCCAGACCAAGCACAGCCTCAAGCGCAACTACCCGATCCTCGCCAATATGCGCTTCTTGCTCGAAGCGGTGCGTCCCGAGATTCGGCAGTACTTCCTCGAGAGCGATCTCGACGGCAAGCCGTTCAATCGCTCGAAACGCGCCGTCGTGTATCAGCGCGCCAAGGCGCAGCTCGACAAGCGGCCCTTCGGCACGCAGCAGGATGTCTATGGCGGCGATTACGAGTGGATCAATCATTCGCTGGCGCCACGCCCGGTCCGCACCCACGATTTCCGCGTGACCGTCGGCGGGCCGCAATGCAAGCAGCCTTATTCGATGTCGCTCTACAACATTTCGGCGATGAGCTTCGGCTCGCTGAGCGCCAATGCGATCCGCGCGCTCAATAAAGGCGCGAAGCTGGGAAACTTCGCACACGACACCGGCGAAGGCGGCTTCAGCCGCTATCACCGCGAATTCGGCGGCGACATCATTTGGGAGATCGCGAGCGGCTATTTCGGCTGCCGCGACGCCGACGGCAACTTTTCGCCGTCACGTTTCGCCGAAACCGCGCGCGATCCGCAAATCAAGATGATCGAGATCAAGTTGTCGCAGGGCGCCAAGCCCGGCCAAGGCGGCGTGCTTCCCGGCCCCAAGGTCTCGGCAGAGATCGCGGCCGCGCGCGGCGTGCCGCAAGGCGTCGATTGCATCTCGCCGGCCTGCCATTCGGCCTTCTCGACGCCGATCGAGATGATGCACTTCATCGCGACCTTGCGCGACCTGTCGGGCGGCAAGCCGGTCGGCTTCAAGCTGTGCGTCGGCCATCCTTGGGAGTTCATGGCGATCTGCAAGGCGATGATCGAGACCGGCATCCGCGCCGACTTCGTCGTCATCGACGGCAAGGAGGGCGGCACCGGCGCAGCGCCCTTGGAATTCACCGACCATGTCGGGACGCCGCTGCGCGAGGGGTTGAGCTTCGCGCATAACTGCCTCGTCGGCGCGGGCCTGCGCGACGGCATTCGCATCGGCGCCGCGGGACGCATCATCACGGGCTTCGATATCGCCCGGACGTTGGCGCTGGGCGCGGATTGGTGCAACGCCGCACGCGGCTTCATGTTCGCGCTCGGCTGCGTTCAATCGCAATCGTGCCACACCGATCGCTGCCCAACCGGCGTCGCGACCCAGGACCCGCTGCGCCAGAAGGCGCTGATCGTTCCGGACAAGGCCGAGCGCGTGCGGCGCTTCCACGACAATACGCTCGCCGCCTTGGCGGAGCTGGTCGGGGCCGCGGGTCTCGACCATGCTTCGGATATCGCGCCGCACCACATCCTGCGCCGTGTCTCGCATAGCGAAGTCGCCAGCTTCGCGGAAATCTA